>NZ_WWIC01000138.1:0-84301 GCF_009872555.1 Streptomyces sp. SID5643 | reverse complement strand
GCGCCGCTAGCTCAGTTGGTTAGAGCAGCTGACTCTTAATCAGCGGGTCCGGGGTTCGAGTCCCTGGCGGCGCACGTTGTCGGTGGCGGCTTGTGTTCGCGGAAAGCGCGAACACAAGCCGCCACCGTTATTTCTGCGCGGCTTCGCCGCGCGTCGTGGGGGCTGCGCCATCCACACCCCCGCCGCCCGGCGTTGCACCACCGCCCCCATCAACGTCCCACCGCGATCTTCACCGTCCACGCCCCCGACACCGTGCGCCCCTCCACCCTCACCCGCACGTCCTCCCCCGGCACCGTGAAGCTCTCCCCGATGCCGATCGGCGCGTCCGCCAGGGGCGGGTACACGGAGTCCTCCCAGCACGCGTCCGTGCGCGGATGGGCGTCGATCACCTCGATGGGCCCGCCCCCGGACTGCTCCCCGCCCCGCACCCGGTACACAAGCACCCCCTGCCGGCACGCGGCCGCGTCGTTGCCCACCGGTCCGCGGACCTCGAAGGCGAGCACGCTGTCGGGCCCGGTCCGCACCACGGCGAGCTTGGTGCCCCGCCCGAGACCGAAGGCCGGAGCGCCCGCGGTCCCCGTCGTCGGCACCCCCGGCCCCGCCGCCAGCGGCTCCAGGGTCAGCCGGGCGGGCCCGGCGTCCTGCACGCATCGCACCTGCCGCGGATCCAGCCAGCCCAGCTTCCACTTGTGCCAGGCGAAGAGGTCCGGGGCGAGTCCGAACTGGCTGCCCATCAGGTCCCAGTCGCCGACGTGCGTGTCCCAGTCGCCCTTGCCGTCCACGGGCCGGTGGTACAGGTCGGGAAGGTCGAACACGTGCCCGGTCTCATGGGCGAGGACGAGCCGGTCCGGCGGGTGCTGCTCGAACACCGTGACGATCCGGCGCAGGTCGGTGCCGTCGGCCCGCAGCGGGCTCGACAGGTTCACCACCTTGGTGGCGTCGGAGTCCACGCCGGGCGCGTCCGGGTCGGCGACGAAGTACACGACGTCGTAGCGCGAGAAGTCCACCTGAGGGTCGGCCACGGAGAGGGCGTCGCGCAGATAGGCGGCCCGGCGCCCGGGGCTCCAGTCGCGCTGTATGTCGTACGCGGTGGACGGCTGCGGCATCCGGATCCAGTGCCGCAGCGCGTGCGGGCGCAGCGTGAAACGGCCGTAGGAAGCACGTTCGAAGAAGCGGGTGGTCGCCGGGAAGTGGTCGGCGGTCAGCTCCTGCGGGGTGGTCAGCGGATGGGAGTCGGGAAAGGACAGGAAGACCATCACCGCGTCCAGGGAACGGGCCGGGCGCGGGTAGGCGGCGTTCCAGGTGTCCAGGCCCTCCGAGTGGTGGGCGTCGGTCCGGGTCAGGGCGCAGGGGGCGGCCGAGTCGGACTCGGCGGCCGAGGGGCCGGCGCCGAGGGAGGTGGCGGCGAGCGCCGACATGGTGGTGAACACGGCCGCGGTGCTGCGCAGTCGGGCGCGCGGAAACGGACGCGGCACGGATACCTCCGGGTGCGGATCGCGGGACACCGCACCCAGCCTGTGATGATTTGTCGTACTGCGTCCTGTTTGCCTGCACCGGTCGAGTGAAGGGGGCGAAAAATCACGGAAGCCGACACCCCCGAAGCACTCACAGAACGTCACAACTGGTCGGCGGCCTGAAGAAGGCGTCCAGGCGTGTGCAGAAACGATCTGGCAGAAGGGCCGGCTGGCCGGGAAGACTGGACACCGGCTGGAAGGCCCTCGGGCCAGCCTCTATGATCGGCACACTTTCCTGACCTTTCCTGCACGGACAGAGATCGAATACATGCGGGAGCGAGCGGTGAGCGGAACCTCCGAAGGGCCGGCGCCCGCGGCAGACCTGGACCGGCCGGTCGTCACAGAGAGTGAGATCGATACGTCTCCTCGTACCGAGCCCCCGTCCCGGCTGCCCTACCGCTCCGTCTTCGCGGCCGCCCCGCTCGCCATGGCCGTCGTGGACCGCGAGGGGACGGTGGTCAGCGCCAACGACTCGCTCGCCGCGCTGCTCGGCGGCAGCCCGGAGGGGCTCGCCGGGGCGGTCGCCGCCGACCTGGTCGACCTCACCTCCGACGCCCGCACCTGGCACGCCTACCGCGAGGTGCTGCGCGGACGGCAGTCCCGGCTGCGCTGCACGCGCCGGCTCAAGCACCCCGACGGGCGCTCGCTGTGGGTGCAGGTGACGGTCACCCCGCTGGCCGCCGAGGACGACGGCGTGCTGCTGTCCGTCGCCGACATCAGTGCCCGCCGGGAACTCCAGGCGCGGCTGCGGCACTTGCAGATGCACGACCCGGTGACCCGGCTGCCCAACCGCACCCTGTTCTTCGAACGGCTGTCGGCCGCGCTGGAGGCGGAGTCCTACGAGCAGAGCGGCACGGGGCGGATCGGGCTGTGCTACCTGGACCTGGACGGCTTCAAGGCCATCAACGACACCCTCGGCCACCGTGTCGGCGACCGGCTGCTGGCCGCCGTCGCCGAGCGGCTCACGCACTGCGCGGACGAGGCCGGTCACTCACGCACCAGCATCCCGCTGGTCGCCCGGCTCGGCGGGGACGAGTTCGCGCTGCTCGTCGAGGACTCCACGGGCACCGAACAGCTGGCCGAGCTGGCCGAGTCGGCGCTGCGGGCGATCCAGGACCCGTTCGACATCTCCGGCCAGCGGCTGTCGGTCTCGGCGTCGATCGGCGTCGTGGAACGGCACGCGGCCGGCACCACTCCCACCGCGCTGATGCAGGCGGCGGACACCACGCTGTACTGGGCGAAGACGGACGGCAAGGCCCGCTGGACCCTGTTCGACCCGGAGCGCAACGCGCACCGCATGACGCGCCAGGCCCTCGCCTCCACACTCCGACCGGCCATCGAGCGGGGCGAGTTCCGGCTGGAGTACCAGCCGCTGGTCGGCATGGAGGACGACCGGCTGCACGGCGTCGAGGCGCTCATCCGGTGGAACCACCCGCAGTTCGGCGTGCTGACGCCGAATCGGTTCATCGGACTGGCGGAGGAGGACGGTTCGATCGTCCCGCTGGGCCGCTGGGTGCTGCGCACGGCCTGTGAGCAGGCCCGTCGCTGGCAGCTCGACCACCCGGACGAGCCGCCGATCTTCGTCAGCGTGAACGTGGCGGTACGTCAGATCTGGGACTCCGACCTGGTGGCCGACGTCGCGGAGACCCTGGCCGGGACGGGTCTGGCGCCGCATCTGCTCCAGCTGGAGCTGACCGAGTCGGCGGTGATGGGCTCGGCGGGCCGCCCGCTGCAAACCCTGAAGGCGCTCAGCGACATGGGCGTGCGCATCGCCATCGACGACTTCGGCACCGGCTACTCGAACCTCGCGTACCTGAGCCGGCTGCCGGTGTCGGTGCTGAAGCTGGACGGGTCGTTCGTGCGCGGCTTCCAGTACGACGACCGGGAGGCCGCCGCCCGTGCCAACCCGGCCGACGAGGTGGTCGTCGAGGCGATGATCCAGCTGGCGCACCGGCTCGGGCTGACCGTCACGGCCGAGTGCGTGGAGACCTCGGCCCAGGCGACCCGGCTGCGCAGCATCGGCTGCGACACCGGACAGGGCTGGCTCTACTCCCGTCCGGTGCCGCCGGACCGTATCTCCGAGCTGCTGGGAACGCCGGACGTTCAGGCGGAGGCGGGCGTCGGCAACCCGTAGGCGTCGGCGATGAGTTCGTAGGAGCGCAGGCGGACGTCACCGCCGTGTGCGTTGGCCGTGATCATCAGCTCGTCGGCGCCGGTGCGCTTGGCGAGGCCGTCCAGGCCCGAGCGGACCTCGTCCGGGGTGCCGTGGATGACGTTGGCGTTCCAGGAGTCGACGAAGTCGCGCTCCATGGGGCTGAACTCGTAGGCCTCCGCCTCCTCCGGGCTGGGCACGAGGCCGGGGCGGCCGGTGCGCAGCCGGACCATGCTGAGGGCGGCGGCCAGCACCTGCCGGCGGGCCTCCTTCTCCTCGTCGGCGGCGAGCGCGGAGACGCCGATGAGGGCATACGGCTCGTCGAGCACGGCGGACGGCCGGAAGGACTCCCGGTACAGGTCCAGGGCCGGGACGGTGTTCTGCGCGGAGAAGTGGTGGGCGAAGGCGAAGGGCAGCCCCAGGGTCCCGGCGAGGCGGGCACTGAAGCCGGAGGAGCCGAGCAGCCAGACCGGCGGGCGGTGCGGGGACTGGACGCCACCGGGGGACGTGGCCTGGACGGGACCCGGCACGGCGTGGATGCGGCGGTAGGGATGCCCGTCGGGGAAGTCGTCGTCGAGGAAGCGGGTCAGCTCGGCGAGCTGCTGGGGGAAGTCGTCGGCGCCCGAGTGTACGGGGGTCCCCCCTGCTCGAGCGGAGCCGAGAGCTTGGGGGAGTTCCGTGCGGCGCAGGGCGGCGGCCGTGGCGCCGTCCGTGCCGGGGGCGCGGCCGAGACCGAGGTCGATCCGGCCCGGGGCCATGGCCTCCAGCGTCCCGAACTGCTCGGCGATCACGAGCGGGGCGTGGTTGGGCAGCATCACACCGCCCGAGCCGAGCCGGATGCGGTCGGTGTGGGCGGCGAGGTGGGCCAGGATCACGGCCGGGGACGAGGAGGCGACGCCCGGCATGGAGTGGTGCTCGGCGACCCAGTAGCGGTGGAAGCCGCGGTGCTCCGCGAGGCGGGCCAGGGCGACGCTGGTGCGCAGGGCGTCGGAGGCGGTGCGGCCGGCCCCCACGGTGACCAGGTCCAGTACGGAGAGGGGGACGGGGGCGTCGCCCTGTGCCGCGCCGCGTATCTCGTCTGCCGCGCCCGGTGTCTCGTCTGCCGCCACGGTGGGGTGCCTCCTGCTGTGGGCCGTGTGCTGTCGTTCCGGCTCTAACAGGGGACAGTCTCCGGTTATTCCCGGCCACGCACCCGGGCCCGTCAGGCCGCCTGCTCCCAGTCGGTCCGGGCGTCGCCCTGCGGGGGTGGCCTGTCGGCCTTCTCGCGGGCCCGCAGGACGGCCCATGCGAGGGCGGCCCCGCAGGCGAGCCACCAGGGCAGGATCCACACGGCACCCCACCACCCGGGCGCCGGGTGCAGGAAGGCGTCCACGGCGGCGGAGGCCATGGCGGCGGCCAGGCACCAGCACAGCAGGCGCCCGGACAGCTGGACAGCGCTTGCGGGGGATCTGAACGGGCCCGGTTCGGCCATCGGGGAGTCCTTCACGGCACGACTGGCTGCGGACGTGGCCAGTGTGCACGGAAGGGACAACGGGAGGGGAACGCGCTTTCGGTCAACCCGAGGGCCGTGTGACGCGGCGGAGTTGAGCATTCCTCAGCTTCAGGTGGGACGGTTGAACTGCTTTGCCCCGCTCTGACCCGAAGAAGGGGTAGGACCGATTCCGGCCCCCATGGAAGGCGCGTTCGAGGGCACGGCACCTTCCGACCGGCCTGCGTGACCGCCTGCGTGGCGCCGGCGCGGCGGGCCTCTTCGGAGGGCCGGGGTCGCCGGGCCGCTGGAACTGCTCGACTCAGGCGTCGGCTGGGATGTCCTGCTGGTCCTGGCGGCCGGAGCCGCCACCGGCGGAGCCGTCGGCTTCGCGTTCCTTCGGTCCTTCGGCGTGGCCGCCGGGAGCACCCCGCCGTCCCGCCACCGCCGCATCCGCGGCCTCCGCCCCCGCCCCCGGAACGGAGGGCGTGAGCCGTGCCGGAAGCAGCGGCTCACGCTGACGCCTCCTCGCCTCACGCCTGGACGATCGGCTCCCTCGTGAACAGCGCCCCCAGTTCGGGCGCGTTCACCCGCCGGTCCGCCAGGCGCAGGCCCTCCCAGACCGTGACCTGGTTGGCGGTGAGGACCGGCTTGCCGAGTTCCTTCTCCAGGGCCGGGATGTGGGCCGCCGTGTGGAGGGCCGTGTCGGGGAGGAGGAGCGCCTCGGCGTCCGGGTGGTCGGAGTTCCGGGCCAGGGCGAGGAGTTCACTCTCGCCCCAGGTGCCGACCTCGGCGGCCGTGATGATGCCGGAGCTGCTGACCGACACGACCTCCACGCCGGCCGCCCGCAGGAACTCGGCGAACAGCCGCGCCACGTCCTCCGGGTACGTCGCTCCGATCGCGACCCTGCGCACCCCCAGCTCCCGCACCGCGTGCGCGAACGCGAAGGAGGTGGACGACGCCGGCATGCCGGCCGTCTGCGCCAGGGTGCGGACCTGCTCCTGCGCGCCGTCCCAGCCGTAGACGAAGCTGCCGCTCGTGCAGGCCCACACCACCGCGTCCGCACCGGCGTGCCGCAGCTCCTGGACTCCCGCCGCGAGCCGGCCGGCGGAGCCCATCTCCAGCAGCGCGTCCACCCGGTGCGCGTCCTCACCGATGTCGGTGTGCACCAGGTCCACCCGGATGTCGCTGCCCAGCAACTGCTCGATGCGCGGATAGTCGTCCTCGGCGGAGTGGCCCGGGTAGAGAAATCCCAGTGCTGTCATGTCCAGCCTTCCTGCTGCTGCTCTTCTTCCGGCAGTACGGGTCCGGGGTCCGCCCCCGGCGCTGCGGGACCGGAACGCGCCGCCGGATTGATCAGCGCTTGGTACGGCCCCACCGCACGGGTACCCAGTCGGCGCAGTGCCGCCCACATCGTCACTTGGTTGGCCGAGATCACCGGGATGCGCAGTTCGGCCTCCAGCTGGGGGATCACGTCGTAGGTGGGCAGGTTGGTGCAGCTGATGAACAGCGCGTCGGCGTCGTCGCGGACGGCCTGCCGGGCCATGTCCACCACCTCGCGGTAGGGGACCTTCCAGATGTGCCGGGTCAGCCCCATGAAGGCGCAGCCCGAGATCGTGACGCCGGCCTGGGCGACGTAGGCCTCCAGCGACTGCGTCACCGAGACCGTGTACGGCGTCACCAGGGCCACCCGGCGTACGTCCAGCTCGACGAGGGCCTCCAGGAGCGCGCCGGAGGTGGTGATCGCCGGTACGGCACCGGCCCGGCTCATCGCCTCGCACATCGCCCGCTCGCCCATCATGCCGCCGACGAAGCTGCCGGACGTGCAGGCGTAGGCCACGACCTCGGGGGTGATCGCGTTGAGCGTGCGGACCGCCTCGCCGAGCGTCTCGTGCTCGCTGACCAGGCGGGCCAGGTCGAGACTCACCTCGACCGGCACGAACGGGGTGCGGGTCACATGGAGGGAGACCTCGTCCGGCACCCAGCGCCACAGTTCGCGGTCGAGTGCGAAGTCGAAGGGGGCGACGACGCCGACCCCGCGCTGCGGGCCGGGCCCGCCGAGAAATGAGACGTCCATGGCAGGCACCGGCCTCACGCTGGGCAACTAGTGTGCAACGGATCGTGGGAACGCCCGTGTTGACGACGGTAGGTTCGGGTGCGAGCGTGGTCAATCCGCCCGGATCACTCGTTGGTCAACACCGGGTTAACTCGTCGTCACCGGCTGCCGCACCGAGGTCGGCCGGCCCCGCCGAACGGCTGGAGAAACGGCTGCTCATGCCCACCCCCACCCTTCTCGTCCTGGACGCCGAACCCCTCCCCCGCCTCGGCCGCCTCACCGGTCACGCCCGTATCGAACACACCGACGCGGCAGGGCTCGCCGCACGCCTCCCGCGTGCGGATGTACTCCTGGTGTGGGACTTCACCTCGCGCGCCGTGCGGGACGCCTGGCCGGGCGAGGGCCCGCGGCCACGCTGGGTGCATACGGCCAGCGCCGGTGTGGACCATCTGATGTGTCCCGAACTCGTCGCCTCGGACACGGTGGTGACGAACGCACGCGGCGTCTTCGACCAGCCGATCGCCGAGTACGTCGCCGCGCTGGTGCTGGCGATGGCCAAGGACCTGCCGCGGACGCTGGAGCTCCAGCGGGAACGGGCCTGGCGGCACCGCGAGTCGCACAGGATCGCCGGAACCCGGGCCGTCGTGGTCGGCTCCGGTCCGATCGGCCGGGCGATCGCGCACACGCTGGGGGCGCTGGGCATCACGACCGCGCTCGTGGGCCGTGCCGCGCGCTCCGGCGTGCACGGCCCGGAGGACCTGGACCGGCTGCTGGCGCGCGCCGACTGGGTGATCGCCGCGGCTCCGCTCACCGACGAGACGCGGGGGATGTTCGACGCCCGCCGCTTCGGCCTGATGCAGCCGTCGGCCCGGTTCGTCAACATCGGCCGCGGCCAACTGGTCGTCGAGGACGCGCTCGCCGAGGCCCTGGCCAAGCGCTGGATCGCGGGCGCCGCCATGGACGTCTTCGAGGCCGAACCCCTGCCCGCCGACAACCCGTTGTGGCAGGCACCGGGCCTGATCGTGTCCCCGCACATGAGCGGCGACACCATCGGCTGGCGCGACGAACTCGGCGCCCAGTTCGTCGAGCTGTACGAACAGTGGGCAGCCGGGGAGCCGCTGAAGAACGTGGTGGACAAACAGCGTGGGTATGTACCTGGTCACTGACGTTCCGTGGAGGGTGAATGACCGAGCTCACCGACCTGACCGCCGTACGGCTCCTCGACGGGTACCGCAAGGGCGAGTGGAGTCCCGTCGAGGCCACCCGGGCGGCGCTGGAGCGGGCCGAGGCGATCCAGCCGGAGGTGAACGCCTTCGTCCGGCTGACCGCCGAGGACGCGCTGGAGCGGGCCCGGGAGTCGGAGGAGCGATGGCGGCGCGGTGAGCCACGGGGCCTGCTCGACGGGGTGCCGGTCACCGTCAAGGACATCCTGCTCCAGCGCGGGGCGCCGACCCTGCGGGGCTCGAAGGCCGTGGACCCGGCGGCCGGGCGCTGGGACGAGGACGCCCCCTCCGTGGCCCGGCTGCGGGAGCACGGTGCGGTCTTCCTCGGCAAGACGACCACCCCCGAGTACGGCTGGAAGGGGGTGACGGACTCGCCGCTCAGCGGTGTAACGCGCAACCCGTGGGACCCCTCGCGCACGGCGGGCGGGTCGAGCGGCGGCAGTGCTGCGGCCGTGGCGCTCGGCGCGGGGCCGCTGTCGCTGGGCACGGACGGCGGCGGCAGCGTCCGCATCCCGGCGTCGTTCTGCGGGATCTTCGCGCTGAAGCCGACCTACGGGCGGGTGCCGCTCTACCCGGCGAGCGCGTTCGGCACGCTGGCGCACGTGGGTCCGATGACCCGGGACGCGGCGGACGCGGCGCTGCTGATGGACGTGATCGGGCATCCGGACTCGCGCGACTGGTCGGCGCTCGCGGCCCCGGCCGGCCCGTACACCGACGCTCTGGCGGGCGGGGTGCGCGGGCTGCGGGTGGCGTACTCGCCGTCGCTGGGCGGGCAGGTGGCGGTGCAGCCGGCGGTCGCGCGGGCGGTGCGGCGGGCGGTGGAGCGGCTGGCGGAGCTCGGCGCCTACGTCACGGAGACCGACCCGGACCTCACCGACCCGGTGGAGGCCTTCCACACCCTGTGGTTCAGCGGGGCGGCCCGGGTGACCCAGCACCTGGGCCCGCACCAGCGCGAGTTGCTCGACCCGGGCCTGCGGGAGATCTGCGCGCGGGGCGCCCGCTACTCGGCGCTGGACTACCTCGCCGCGGTGGACGTCCGGATGGACCTGGGCCGCCGGATGGGCCGGTTCCACGACAGCTACGACCTGCTCGTCACACCCACCCTGCCGCTCACGGCGTTCGAGGCGGGCGCCGAGGTGCCGAAGGGATCCGGCCACCGGCGGTGGACGGGCTGGACGCCGTTCACCTACCCGTTCAACATGACGCAGCAGCCCGCGGCGAGCGTGCCGGTCGGCGCCGACGGGGACGGTCTGCCGATCGGACTCCAGCTCGTGGCCGCCCGGCACCGGGACGATCTGGTGCTGCGGGCGGCGCACGCGCTGTACGGGGCGGGGGCGGCCTCCGCCGGCCGGCCTACGCCCTCCGGAAGCTGAGCGACTCCCCCGCCGCTCCCGACCTCCACAGGTCGTTGCACGCCTCGGCCATGCTCTCCATGCCGTCGACGACCTGGCCCCAGACGATGCCGGGGACCCAGCCGACATCGCCGTTCAGCAACAGGTTGTTGCGCTCGTAGAACAGGGCCAGGTCGACGAGCGTGGTCCCGGCGCGGACCTCGCGGTCGTAGCCGTAGGCCTTGGTCCCCAACTCCGCCCCGGCGAAGGTGAAATAGCACAGGTCGCCGGGAATGGGGGTGATGGTCGGGTTCTCCAGGGGTGGCTCGGCTTGGGCGAAGGGTGGGAAAAGGGCGTAGATCTCGTTGCGTGCGTACTTCGCGTGGTAGACGTCCCCGGCCAGTGGAAGGGAATCCCAGACGGCCGCGCAGGTGATCGGCGCGCGGTCGTCCAGCAGCCTGGCCGTGCAGGTCACGTCGCGCTTGACCAGCGAGACTTCGATGTAGCGATCAGCCATGCCCTCCATGGGAGTGCCCGCCGCCGCTCGGGTCAAGGGCGCATCGGTCACGTGGGGGGCTTGAAAAGACCGGAATAACTCGGATGCGGTCGGGTAGCCGCGCGCCCATGGCTCCACCACAGAGAAGCCCACACAGAAGCACACCGCGAAGTCCCGGACTCATATCCAGGCCCGCTTCAGGCCCCGCACGCCGGTCGCTGCTCGCGGGGGTGGCGGCGCTCGGCGCGCTGGGCGCCGCCGGATGCAGCAGGGTCGCGACCGCCTCGGACGTCAAGGGCGGTGATCTGCTCGGCCGGCTGCGGGCGGCGGGCGTCGTCCGCCTCGGCATCGCCGGTGAGATCCCGTTCGGCTTCATCGACACGAACGGCGAACTGACCGGCGAGGCACCGGAACTGGCCAAGGTGATCTTCAAGCGGCTCGGCGTCGACCGGGTGCAGCCCGTGCCGACCGAGTTCGGCTCGCTCATCCCGGGCCTGAACTCCCAGCAGTTCGACGTCGTGGCCGCCGGCATGTACGTCAACCCCGAGCGCTGCGAGCAGGTCATCTTCGCCGACCCCGACTACCAGATGCTCGACGCGTTCATCGTGCGCAAGGGCAACCCCAAGGGGCTGCACAGTTACAAGGACGTCGTCGAGAAGAAGGCGAAGTTCGCCACCGGGACCGGCTACGCCGAGATCCAGTACGCCGTCGAGGCGGGGTACGAGGAGAGCGAGATCCTGATCGTCCCGGACCAGGTCGCGGGTCTGAACGCGGTCGAGGCGGGGCGGGTGGACGTGTTCGCCGGTACGGCGCTCACCGTGCGCGAGGTGGTGAAGAAGTCCGCCAAGGCGGAGGCCACCGATCCGTTCAAGCCGATCGTCGGCGGCAAGCCGCACGTCGACGGAGGCGCCTTCGCGTTCCGGCCGACCGAGTCGAACCTGCGCGACGCCTTCAACGTGGAGCTGCGCAAGCTCAAGAAGAGCGGTGAACTGCTCCGCATCCTCAAGCCGTTCGGTTTCACCGAGGCCGAGATGACGGAGCTGACCGCGAAGGAGCTCTGCGGCGGATGACCTCCGGACTCTGGGAACTCGTACTCAAGGGCGTCTGGGTCACGATCCAGCTGCTCGTCTGCAGCGCCCTGCTGGGCGCCGCGGTGTCCTTCGTCGTCGGCGTGGCGCGCACCCACCGGCTGTGGATCGTCCGCTTCCTCGCGGGCGTCTACACCGAGGTGTTCCGCGGCACGTCGGCGCTGGTGATGATCTTCTGGGTGTACTTCGTGCTGCCCGTCGCCTTCGGCTGGCAGCTGGTGCCGCTGTGGGCGGGCACCCTCGCGCTGGGCCTGACCTACGGGGCGTACGGCTCCGAGATCGTGCGCGGCGCGCTGAACGCGGTCGACCCGGCGCAGAAGGAGGGCGGGATCGCCCTCAGCTTCACGCCCTGGCAGCGGCTGCGGCTGATCCTGCTGCCGCAGGCGGTGCCGGAGATGATCCCGCCGTTCTCCAACCTGCTGGTCGAACTGCTCAAGGGCACCGCCCTGGTGTCGATCATGGGCATGGGTGACCTGGCGTTCAGCGGCAACCTGGTGCGCCTCGCGCTCCAGGAGAGCGCGGAGATCTACACGATCGTGCTGCTGATCTACTTCGTGATCGCCTTCGTCCTGACCCGCGGCATGCGCGGCCTGGAGCACAAGCTCAAGGCCGGCACGGGCAAGCCGGCCGGCAGCACGCCCGACCAGGAGCTCGACCGTCCGCAGACCACCGGCGTGGGAGGTGCTGTCGCATGAAGTGGGACTGGAGCGCCGTCAGCGGCTTCATGCCGGACCTCTGGGCCGGTCTGCTGGTCACCCTGCAGATCCTGGTCCTCGGCTCGCTGATCTCGTTCGCGCTGGGCCTGGTGTGGGCGCTGCTGATGCGGGTGCCCTCGCGCTGGGTGACCTGGCCGGTCGGCGCGGTCACGGAGTTCGTCCGCAACACCCCGCTGCTGGTGCAGCTGTTCTTCCTGTTCTACGTGCTGCCCGAGTGGGGCCTGACCTTCTCGGCGCTGACCACCGGCGTCTTCGCGATCGGCCTGCACTACTCGACGTACACGATGCAGGTCTACCGGGCCGGCATCGAGGCCGTGCCGGCCGGCCAGTGGGAGGCGGCGACGGCACTGAACCTGCCGCTGCGCCGGACGTGGACCGCGGTGATCCTGCCGCAGGCGGTGCGCCGGGTCGTCCCGGCCCTCGGCAACTACGTGATCTCCATGCTCAAGGACACGCCGCTGGTCATGGCGATCACCGTGCTGGAGATGCTCGGCCGGGCGCGCCTGTACTCGCAGGAGCACTTCCAGTTCACCGAGCCACTGACGGTGATCGGCGTGGCCTTCATCGTCATTTCCTATCTGGCCTCCCTTGCCATGCGAGCCCTGGAGCGACGCCTTGCCCACTGACACTCTCCCCAATCCCGGCACCAACCCCGAGAAGGACCCCGCCAGGAGCACCGGCGAGCTGATCCGGCTGGAGCAGGTCACCAAGCGGTTCGGGAGCAACACCGTCCTGGACCACCTGGACTTCTCGGTCGACGCCGGCAAGCACGTCACCCTGATCGGCCCGTCGGGATCCGGCAAGACCACGATCCTGCGGCTGCTGATGACGTTGCTCAAGCCCGACGAGGGCACGATCACGGTCGACGGGCAGCAGCTGTTCCCGGCCTCCGACAAGCAGGTCCGTGAGGTCCGCAAGAAGATCGGCATGGTCTTCCAGCAGTTCAACCTGTTCCCGAACATGACGGTGCTGCGGAACATCACCGAGGCGCCGGTCACCGTTCTCGGCATGCCGAAGGACGAGGCGGTGGAGCGGGCCAAGGGCCTGCTGGACATGGTGGGCCTGGCCGACAAGTGCGACGCGCACCCGGCCCAGCTCTCCGGCGGGCAGCAGCAGCGGGTGGCGATCGCCCGGGCCCTGGCGATGCGTCCGCAGGTGCTGCTCCTCGACGAGGTGACCTCCGCGCTCGACCCCGAGCTGGTCGCGGGCGTGCTCGACGTCCTCAGGGACATCGCCCGCTCCACGGACATCACGATGCTCTGTGTGACCCACGAGATGAATTTCGCCCGGGACATCTCCGACCAGGTCCTGATGTTCGATTCCGGCCGGATCATCGAGTCGGGTCCGCCGGAAAAGATCTTCAGCGACCCGGAGCTGGACCGGACACGGGAGTTCCTCAGCGCAGTGCTCTGACTACGGCCCGTGAACAGGCGGAATGTCGGACCCATCGACACGGCCACGACTGGGGCATGCTTCTGGCATATGCCAGAGTGCCATTGCCCCAGTCCGGGGCCCTGGGAATCTTGCCAACGCCCGCTCCCCGCAAGCCCATTGCCGGTTAACCTGGAAGAGGTTCACTGACCGGATTACGGCCCTACAGCAAGCGCAGGGGGAGACCACCGTGGCGCTGAAGCACGAGCCGACCACCCCGTACCACTCGGCCCAGGAAGCCCTGCGCGTCCTGGAGACGGTGGCGCGCGGTTCCAGCGGTGTCACCGACGCCGAGATAGCCCGCCACACCGGCATCGCACCGGAGCGACTGACCACGCTCCTGCGCATGCTGCGCCGCGAGGGATACGTCGAGCAGATCACCGACGGCGCATACGTCACCGGCGAGACCCTGGCCCGCCTCGGGTCCGCCCACCACCGCGAGCAGGCCCTGCGCGACAAGCTCCAGCGCACCCTCGACCGGCTGCGCGACTCGGTCGGCGCCGCCGTCTACATGAGCCGGTACGTCGACGGCGAGATCAGCGTCACCCAGTACGCCGACAGCCCGGCCGCACCCAAGGTCAACGAATGGGTCGACTTCCGCTCCTCGGCCCACGCCACCGCCATCGGCAAGAGCCTGCTCACCCAGCTCGACCACGCCGGCCGCCGCGACCACCTCGCCCGGCACAAGATGGCCCGCCTCACGTCGCGCACCATCACCAGCGACCGGCTCCTGCTCTCCCGCCTGGAGGCCCAGCCGCCGACCGTGCCCGTCCTGGACCTCCAGGAGTACGCGGTCGGCACGGTCTGCGCGGCCGTCCCGATCACGGCCGGCTCCTCCGTCGGCTGCCTGGCCCTGTCCCTCCCGGTCGAGCACGCCCACCGGCTGCGCCAGGCCGCGGACGCCCTCAACCGCAACGCGGCACCGGTGCTGCTCTCCCTGGCGATCTAGGCCCGTTCGGATCATGTCGGTCACGGACGTCGTCGACCCTGCCGGGTGGTCCGGAGCACCCCCCGGCATTGGGTAGTATTTTCTCCGTCGCCCGCCGCGGAACCCGATTCCGGCGGCAGGCGGGAGTCATGCGCCGCTAGCTCAGTTGGTTAGAGCAGCTGACTCTTAATCAGCGGGTCCGGGGTTCGAGTCCCTGGCGGCGCACGGATGAGGGGCCTCTCGTGGGAGCGAGGGGCCCCTCAGCGTTTCCGGGACCGGCATCGGTCAGCCTGCGGTACGTGCGCTCCCCCGGCCCCCGCCACCACACCGGTTCCGGGCAGCGCACACCCTCCCTGCGCAGCTCCGCCCGGCGGATCTTGCTGGTGGCCGTCACCGGCATCCGCTCCACCACCCGCACGAACCGCGGCGCCATCTTCGTCCCGAGATCGGGCTGCGCGGCGAGGAACTCCGCGAAGGTCTCCGGGGCGAACGCGCCGGCGATCGTCGCCATCACCTGGTCGCCGGTCACGGGGTCCGGTACGGCGTATACGCAGACCGCCTCCGCACCCTCGTAGCGGGCCAGGATGTTCTCGATCATCGCGGCCGCCAGGTTCTCCCCGTCGACGCGGAGGCGGTCGTCGGTGCGGCCGGCGAAGTAGAGGTAGCCGTTCGTGTCGCGGTAGAAGAGGTCGCCGGTCCAGTACCCGCCGTTCCTGCGGCGGCCTCCGCCCGCGGATTGCGCCAGTACCCCTCGAAGGGGCTGGGGCCCTGGTTGACCAGTTCGCCGATCGCCTCGTCCCCGTTGAGCAGTCGTCCCGTCCCGTCGAGGACGGCCGCCGGACACTCCTCGCCGGTCTCCCGGTCGAGGACCACCAGGCCGGGTGCCGCCCGGCCCACCGCGCCCGTCGGGGTTCCCGGCGACCACTGCACGGCCGCCCCGCCCTCCGACGAGCCGTACCCCTCCACCAGCCGCACCCCGAACCGCCGCTCGAAGGCAGCGGCGTCCACAGCACCGGCCTCCGTACCGAAGCCGAGCCGGAGCGTGTGGTCGCGGTCGTCGGGGCGCGGCCCGGTGGCCAGGACGTACTGGACCGCCCGGCCCACGTACGTGAAGTACGTCGCCCCGTACCGGCGTACGTCCGGCAGGAACCCGGACGCCGAGAAGCGGCGGCGCAGCGCCACCGTCGCACCGGTCACCAGCGCGGGTGCCCAGTCGGCGATCACCGCGTTGCCGTGGAACATCGGCATGCAGACGTAGTGGACGTCGTCCGCGGACAGGGAGAACTGCTCCGCCAGGGAGCGGCCGGCTGCCGCCAGGCGGCCCTGGGAGCAGAGTGCGGCCTTGGGGGCGCCCGTCGAGCCGGAGGTGAAGTAGAGCAGGAAGCGGTCGCGCGGAGTGGCGCGTGAGGGGTCCGGGCGGGCGGCCGCGTAGAGGGTCAGGAGCTCGTCGTACTCCGTCGTGTCCGTCACCAGCACGCGGACTTCCGGCAGGTCCAGGCCCTCCAGCAACGGCAGGTAGGCCCGCTCGGTGACCAGCACGTGGCACTCGGTGTGGAGGATGTCCCGGGCGAGTTCGGTGCCCCGGCGGGTCGGGTTGATCCCGGCGACGGCCGCCCCGGCCAGGGCGGCCGCGCCCAGCCACAGCGGGAATTCGACCGTGTTGTCGAGCAGCACGCCGAGGTGGGGTTCGGCGGCCGGTGGGAGGAGGTCCGTGAGGAGTGCGGCCCGGGATGCCGCGCCCGCCGCCACCTCGTGGTGCGTCAGGGTCCGGTCCTCGCAGCGCAGACCGGGGCGGTCGTCGCCCCACCGGGCGGTGATGAGCTCCGCGACCGTGTTCGCCCTGGATCCCATGGAGTCCATGGGCGCGCACGGTAGTTGACGCGGGGTCAGATGTGGAGCGCTACGGCTGCACGAAGTCACCCACGGTGGAGAACATCGCGTACGTCACCACCATGAAGCCGAGGGCGAAGAGGATGAAGACGCCGAGGAAGGCGAGCAGACATCCCGTGCCCGCGACGAGCTTGCCCCGCGCCGGGGGCCGGGCCGTGGCGTGCTCCGGGCGGTCCGCGGGGTAGTGCACGGTGACGATGTCGCCCTCAAGGGTCGTCCCCGGCCCGCCGTGCTCCTCGAAGCGGACGCCGCGGCCGTCGCGCGTGGTGAACTCGTACACGTGGTGCAGCGTGGTGCGCACCGAGCTGTCGCCGCCCCCGCTCGTCGTGGTGTACGTCCGCAGACAGCGGGCCTCGGCGGTCAGGCCGCTGCTCCAGGCGCGGCTGACCCGCACGGAGCGGCGGATCACCGCGACCACGGCACAGGAAGCGACCGCGATCATGAGCGCGGGCACGATGTAGAAGAAGGTTTCCATGAGCTCCCCCGAGGCCCTGAGCGGCCTTCGAGCGGCCGGCGTGGGAGGAACCTACCCACGCCGGCCGCACCGGTGACTCAAGAGAAGCTCAGAGGTTCCGGAGGGTTCAGAAGGTGACGTCCGAACAGGCGTAGAACGCGTTGGCCGTGTCGGCGATGGTCCACACCGCCACGATGACGTGACGGCCGCTCAGCCCGGACGGCAGCCGGCCGCTGTGGGAGAGCGTGGCCGGCGGCCGCTGCCCGTTGTAGGGCACGGTGAAGAACGGGGTGAGGTTGAGGTCGGACCGGGCCAGGTTGTGGTTCTGGTTCCAGCCCGGCTTGGTGATGTAGTACTTGAAGTCGGTCGTGGCGTGCATCGCGGTGAACTGCCAGCGGAACGTGTAGTTCTGGCCGCCCGTCACCTTCGTGGCGGGCCAGGCGCCGCCCGACGGTGTGCGCGGTGCGCTGAGCTGGCCGAAGTGGCCGAGCCCCGCGTTGCAGATCTGCCCGTCGGCCGGGCCGGAGGCCGGGAAACCCTTCGGGCCCTCGACGCTCTGCGGCTCCCACTGGATCGAGCCGCAGTTGGTCACGGTGCCGTTCTGGCAGAGCTTCTGCCGGCTGATGGGGAGGTCGGTGTAGCCGTGGCCGCTGGCGCCGCCGGAGGAGAGCACGAGGGCTCCGGTCGTGGCCAGTCCCACCGCGGCTGCGGACAACTTGGTCCTTGTACGCATGCTGCCGCTCCTGGAGAACGTGGGGGAAGTTCGGTGAGCCGTGCGTGTAGGTCTAGACCAAGTCTGAGATTATGGCCGCTAGTTGAACATGTCCATACCAATCACGGAGCTGTTTCGCCCCGGCCGGCGCAGAACGCCACCGTCAGGTCCTTCACCAGTGCCTTCCGTTCGTAGTCGTCGAGTTCGACCAGCCCCCGCACGGTCAGCCGGGTCACCGTGTCCTCCACCGAGTCCACGACCGAGGTGAGCACGCTCGCCCGGTGCTGGGCGTCCAGCGCGGCCATCCGGCGGCGGTGCATCGCGGCGGCGACCTCGGGGGCGTACTCCACCCGGACCGGCTGCACGGAGAACACCTCCAGGCCGACCGGGGCCGCGTCCGTCGCCACCAGCCGGGTCAGCGTCTCGGCCGCCGCGTCCCCGGCCACCCGCGGCCCGCCCGGCGTCTCCACCGGCACCCGGGCCAGCGCCGCCTCGACGCACTCGCGCAGATACGTCTCGTGGTCCTCGACGCCGAGCGTGGCCCGGGCGGTGTCCCGCACCCGCCACACCACCAGGACGACCACCCGCAGCGCGACCCCGCTCCCGTCGGCCGCGGGCACCGGTTCGCTGCGCCAGTGCCGCAGCCGTACGTCCACCCGGCGGCGCAGCAGCAGCGGGTTGACCCACAGCAGGCCGGAGCGCCGGACGGTCCCCCGGTAGCGGCCGAACAGGTCCAGCACCCAGGCTCGCCCGGTCCGGCCCCGGGCCAGCCCGCCCAGCCCGAACAGCCCGAGCGCCCCGGCCCCCGCGTACGCCGCCCACTGCGCGGGACCGAGCCCGGCTCCTGCGATCGCGGGCAGCCGCAGCGCCTCCACCACGAGCGGCGGCAGCACCCCGGCCCACCAGGAGGTGGCCGCACAGCCCGCCGCACCGCACACCCCGGCCAGTACACCGGCCGCGCCGGGCAGCACCCGCGCGGGCCGCTCCACCAGGTCGGGGTCGACCTGCGGCACCGGGCGTTTCGGGGCGAGGGCCGGGCGCCTGAGGCGCGGCTGCTCCCCCGTGCCCTGCCGGCGGCCGACCACCGCCGGTTTCAGCGGCACCGTCGCCGGGGCGGGGTCGTCGCGGAACAGCAGGTGGACGGGGATCTCGGTGGTGGCCTCGTTCTGGATCAGCCGGCCGGGCCGGGCCGGTCCGTCGGCCGGCCCGTCGGGCTCGGACGGGTGGGAAGTGGTCGTACTCATGCGTGCCTCCAGCCTCCGCGCCAGATGCGTCACAACAGTGGTCGGTGAGGGACCGCCCGCACGGGCCGGGGCGGACCGCGGGCCCTACGAGAAGAGGCGCCGCCAGGTCTCCGGCCCCGGGTAGCCGTCCGCCGCGCCGCCCCGCCAGCCCTGGGTGCGCTGGAAGGCCTCGACGGCACGCCGGTCCGCCTCGGTCCAGCGCGGTCCCGGCCCGACCTTGTAGAACCGGCCGAACCCCTTCAGCACGAGCTGCCTGCCCAGCCGGGTGACGTAGGCGTTGTCCGCGCCGGGGCGGAACAGCGCCCGCCCCGGGTAGCCGGGCACGCCGTGCGAGGCGGGCGGCGGTCCGACCGCCCCGTCCTTCACGTCCCTGCCCTCGCCGGTGACCAGCAGCTCCCAGGTGCGCGGGCCGGGCAGCCCGTCGGCGTCGGCGCCCGTCCAGCCCTGCGCCTGCTGGAACGCCCGGGTCGCCCGGCGGTCGGCGTCGGTCCAGCGCGGGCCCGGACCCGAGGCGTACGCGCCGCCGGCCCCGCGCGTGACGAGCATCCGGCCGAGCAGCGTGACGTACTTGTTGTTCGCGCCGGGGCCGAAATACGCCGCTCCCGGATACGGCGTGACGGCCGGGGCGCCCGGCAGGCCACCGTCCTTCCCGGGCACCGGCTCCTCCGGGGTGACGCCCTTGTAGCGGTAGGGCACGTACCGGTCGGAGTCGTTCCAGTAGGCGTACGGCGTGGACTGGCGGCGGGTGTGCGGGCGGGTCTGCTCATAGGCCGTGTAGTGGGTGTGCGCGGCGTCCGTCCAGCCGCCGAAAATGGTGACGTGTGAGCCGTTCGCGGGATCGGACGCATTGTGGAAGAGCAGAATGTCACCCGGCTGGAGTTCCTCCTTGGAAATGCGCTCCCCGTACTGGGCGAGGCTGCCCGTCCATTCGTTTCCGGGAAGCCGCCAGGCCATCGAGACATATCCGGAGCAGTCCTGCCGGTAACCGTCGGACCAGAAGGCGCTCATGCTGTACGGCACCTTCGCGGCGACCCAGGTCTTGGCCCGGTTGATGATCTCCGTGCGGGTGATGGCGGTGGGCTTGGGAGCGACGGACGGCTTCGCCGGACGGCCGCCCGGCCCGTGCAGCGGGGCCGAGCCGCCCTGGGGGCTGTCGGGCTCGTCACCTGCCCAGACGCCCGGCCGGTGGGGTGCGTGCGGGGCGGCGGCGGCCGGTACGGCGTGACCGGCGCCCAGGGCGGCGGAGGCCACGGCCGCCAGCGCGAGGGCCCGGTGGGCGGCGGGGTGGGTACTGGTCCGCCCGGACCAGGAATGCGGCAGAGCACGACGCCAGTGGACGCAGCCGGGGCAGTCACAGTCGCTCGCGGGGTCGATTTCCTCGAATACCGGAGACTCCATGCGATTCCCCTCACACTTCCGGCGGAAAATGCGGCGCCCGAGCACCGGAGGGCGCGCGTCGTCAGTTTCGCAACTGTCCTCCGCACGCGCATGCTGACGGTCCGAATGATGTACGCGGGTGCCTTACGGGCCCCCTCCCGGCCCCGGTCCGGGTGGTGCGGAGCACCTCCGCACGTCCTGTAGAGTTACGACGTCAGCAGGCGCCGCTAGCTCAGTTGGTTAGAGCAGCTGACTCTTAATCAGCGGGTCCGGGGTTCGAGTCCCTGGCGGCGCACCGACCGGAAGGCCCCTCGCGGAAGCGGGGGGCCTTTTGTATGCCTGTGCGGAGCCCGCCGCTCTCTGGCCGGATACCCTCTCGCCATGGCAGCGCGTGACCTACAGGAGCGGATCAAGAAGCTCATCATCGACCGCCGGCTGGCCTCCGGGGCCCCGCTGCCGACCGAGCCCGAGCTGATGGAGTACCTCGGCGCCAGCCGGAACTCGGTGCGAGAGGCACTGAAGGCGCTCCAGGCGATGGGCATCGTGGAGATCCGGCACGGCTTCGGCACCTACGTCGGCCCGATGTCCCTGGCCCCGATGATCGAAGGCCTCGCCTTCCGCACGGTCGCCGGGCACTACCGGGGCGAGGACTCCCTGCTCCAGCTGCTGGAACTGCGGGAGGCGGTGGAGACGGGCCTGGTGTCCCGGCTCGCCGGCCGGATGCCGGAGGCCGACCTCGTTGAACTGGACACGCTCGTCGACCGTATGGAAGAGCAGGCCGCGCAGGGAGCCGGCCTCGCCGAGACCGACCGGGCCTTCCACGCCACCCTCTACCGGGGGCTGGACAACGTGCTGCTGTGCGAGGTCCTGGAGGCGTTCTGGGACGCCTTCCACCGGGTCCGCACGGACCTCGGGGGCGAGCCGCAGGACCCGAAGGTGACCTGCCGGCAGCACCGGGAGATCCTCGACGCGGTGCGGTCCGGCGACGCGATGCGGGCGGAGGAGGCCATAAGAGAACACTTCGGCAACATCCGCGCCCGCCTGTCCACAACGGCTCCACAGGGCCCCCACACCCGTCACAATGAACGCGTTTGACCGGTAACCACCGTGTTTCGCATCTTGCGATCATGGTGAACGCCGTAGAACCCTGGTCATCTGGTTTTACAGGATGCTGCGGTTTCGCGGCAGTTGGGGGGCTTTCGGGCCGGTTGCAGACTGAGCGGGGGTAGGGGCCCGCGTTCATGAACGGATGCCGTGGGGGGCATCATGCAACCGGAAGGTCGCGTTGCCGTGTCTATAGGGTGTGGATGACGTGGTGACTGCGATCCACCACTGATACGTCTGTGAAGGTCGAGGGGGACCTGGAGCAGACGGTAAGAAGCTACGAAACACGCGGCTGTCCGCGTGTGGGGGGATGACTCATGACGTCGAGGCCCACGGGTGCCCGGCAGGAAAACGACCCGCCCCAGACCACTCAGCTCAGGGTGCCGGGGCACCGGATGAGCACGACGGGGACGTTCCGGCGGATCAAGAAGACCCTGCCGAGGTACGACTACGAGCACTACAGCCGGCTCGCGGGTCCCCTCACCCAGCCCGATCCGGGCAAGCCCTACAAGGTGCAGTACCGCTCGCTGATCTCGCAGGAACCGCACCGCATCCGGGTCGCCCTGATGCTGGCCGCGGCCCCGGTGCTGTCCCTGGTGCTGCTGTTCTGGCTGCTCCAGCCCGAGCACTGGACCGAGCGCGACTACCCGGCCTTCGACTGGCTGCCGGCGCTCGACATGGTGATGCTCGTCTCGATCGGCCTGATCGAGTTCTTCCGCTGCATGAACGTGCTGTCCAACGCGCACGCCACGCTGGTGGCCCGTGACCCGATCCCGGTGGTGCCCGAGACCGGCACCAGAGTGGCCTTCCTCACCTCCTTCGTGCCCGGCAAGGAGCCGCTGGAGATGGTGACGAAGACCCTGGAGGCGGCCGTCAGGATCCGCCACCGGGGTCTGATGCACGTCTGGCTGCTCGACGAGGGCGACGACCCCGAGGTGAAGGCGGTCTGCGAGCGCCTCGGCGTGCACCACTTCTCCCGCAAGGGCGTCGCGAAGTGGAACCAGGCCAAGGGCCCGCACCGCGCCAAGACCAAGCACGGCAACTACAACGCCTGGCTGGAAGCGCACGGCGACGACTACGACTTCTTCGCCTCGGTCGACACCGACCACGTGCCGCTGCCCAACTACCTGGAGCGGATGCTCGGCTTCTTCCGCGACCCGGACGTCGGCTTCGTCATCGGCCCGCAGGTCTACGGCAACTACGACAACCCCATCACCAAGGCCGCCGAGTCGCAGCAGTTCCTCTTCCACGCGCTGATCCAGCGCGCCGGCAACCGCTACGGCTCCCCCATGTTCGTCGGCACGTCCAACGCCGTGCGCATCAAGGCGCTGAAGCAGATCGGCGGTCTGTACGACTCGATCACCGAGGACATGGCGACCGGCTTCGAGATGCACCGCCACAAGAACCCGGCGACGGGGAAGAAGTGGCGCTCGGTGTACACGCCGGACGTGCTCGCCGTCGGTGAGGGCCCCAGCGCCTGGACGGACTTCTTCACCCAGCAGATGCGCTGGTCGCGAGGGACGTACGAGACGATCATCGGGCAGTACTGGAAGGGCTGGTACTCGCTGCCGCCGAGCAAGCTCTTCAACTACACGATGATGATCATCTTCTACCCGATGTCGGCCCTCAACTGGATCCTGGCGGCGCTGAGCTGCTGCCTGTTCCTGGGCCTGGGCGCCTCGGGTGTGAACATCGACCCGGCCGTGTGGCTGATGCTCTACGGCAACGCCTCCGCCCTCCAGATCGGCCTGTACGTCTGGAACCGCCGGCACAACGTCTCGCCGCACGAGCCGGAGGGCTCCGGCGGTGTGGCCGGCATGGTGATGTCCGCGCTGTCGGCGCCGCTGTACGCGAAGGCGCTGATCGACTCCGTGCTGCGGCGCAAGAGCAAGTTCGTGGTCACGCCCAAGGGCGACTCGGCGAGCCCGGACCGCTGGTTCGGCACGTTCCGCTACCACTGGTACTTCGTCGCGATCTTCGGTGGGTCGATCGCGGCCGGCTTCGTCTTCGGCCACTCGCACCCCGCGATGATCATCTGGGCGACGTTCGCGCTGCTGATCACCGCCTCGCCGGTGTTCGCCTGGCGCTGGCAGCTGCGGCAGGACGCGAAGAAGCCCGCCGCCCATGCCGCGGGACAGCCGCAGGACCCTGCCGGGCCGAACCGGACGCAGCCGCTGCCCATCCCGCAGCAGCCGTCCGGGCACGTCCCGCAGCAGAAGCCCACGTGGGCCGCCACCCCGGGCGCACACGGGGAGGTCGGGGGGACCGACCAGACCATGCAGATCGCCCTTGGTGGACTTGGGGGACGTAAGGAATGAACGACCGTGCAGGCCGCCGCCGGGCCCGTCGACTCGCGATCGGCACGGCGGTGGTACTCGCGCTGGCCGGGATGAACGGGCCGTGGCTCTACCGCTTCAGCACCGAGAAATACCACCAGTACACAATCAACAAGCCGGAGTACAAGGCCGCGAACGGCAAGTGGGAGATCATCGATTTCCCCGAGGAGTACCGGCAGAACACCATCCACGCGGCGCTGCTGCGCACCGGCAAGGTGCTGCTCGTCGCGGGGTCGGGAAACGACCAGGACAACTTCGACGCGAAGAAGTTCGACACCCGGATCTGGGACCCGGTCAAGGGCACCATCAAGAAGGTCCCCACACCGGCCGACCTGTTCTGCACCGGCCACACCCAGCTCGCCAACGGCAACCTGCTGATCGCGGGCGGCACCAAGCGCTACGAGAAGCTCAAGGGTGACGTCACCAAGGCCGGCGGCCTGATGATCGTCCACAACGAGAACCCGGACAAGCCGATCACGCTGCCCGCCGGAACGACGTTCACGGGCAAGGAGAACGGCAAGACCTTCGTCTCGAAGGACCCGGTGCTCGTGCCGCGCGCGAAGAAGGTCTTCGACAAGGCGACCGGCAGGTTCCTGCGCAACGACCCCGGCCTCGGCCGGATCTACGTCGAGGCGCAGAAGCGGGGCAAGAAGTACGAGACGGGCACGCAGGACAACTACCGCGTGCACGGCCTGAAGGGCGCCGACGCCAAGAACACCTACGGCATCGCGCAGAAGCTGGCGCTGGACAAGAAGGACTTCCAGGGCATCCGGGACGCCTTCGAGTTCGACCCCGTGGCCGAGAAGTACATCAAGGTCGACCCGATGAAGGAGGCCCGCTGGTACCCGACGCTCACCACCCTGAGCGACGGGAAGATCCTCAGCGTCTCCGGCCTCGACGACATCGGCCAGCTGGTCCCGGGCAAGAACGAGGTCTTCGACCCGAAGACCAAGAAGTGGACCTACACCGACAAGGTCCGGCAGTTCCCGACGTACCCGGCGCTGTTCCTCATGCAGAACGGCAAGGTCTTCTACTCCGGGTCCAACGCGGGCTACGGGCCGGACGACGTGGGCCGTGAGCCGGGCGTGTGGGACGTCGACACCAACAAGTTCTCGAAGATCCCGGGCCTGAGCGACCCCACGCTGATGGAGACCTCGGGCACGGTGCTGCTGCCGCCGGCGCAGGACGAGAAGTACATGGTGGTCGGCGGCGGTGGCGTCGGCGAGTCCGAGGAGTCCAGCGAGAAGACCCGGATCGTCGACCTGAAGAAGGCGGCCCCGCGCTTCGAGGACGGCCCGTCCCTGGACAAGGGCACGCGCTACCCGAACGCCTCGGTCCTGCCCGACGACAGCGTGCTGATCTCCGGCGGCTCGGAGGACTACCGCGGACGCGGTGACTCCAACATCTTCGAGGCGCGGCTCTACGACACGGAGAAGAACGAGCTCAAGCGCGTCGCCGACCCGCTCGTGGGCCGCAACTACCACTCCGGTTCGATCCTGCTGCCCGACGGCCGCGTGATGTTCTTCGGCTCCGACTCGCTCTACGCGGACGCGGCCAACACCAAGCCGGGCGAGTTCGAACAGCGCATCGAGATCTACACGCCGCCGTACCTCTACGGCGACGGGGACCGGCCCTCGCTGTCGGGCGGGCCGCAGACCATCGAGCGCGGCGGGACGGGGACGTTCACCTCGTCGGACGCTGCGAAGGTCAAGAAGGTCCGGCTGATCCGGCCGAGCGCCGCCACGCACGTCACCGACGTCGACCAGCGGTCCATCGCCCTGGACTTCGAGGCGTCCGGCAGCAAGCTGACCGTGACCGTGCCGGAGAACCGGAACCTGGTCCAGGCGGGCTGGTACATGATGTTCGTGACGGACGCCGACGGGACGCCGAGCAAGGCGCAGTGGGTCAAGGTGCCGTAGCCGAAAGGCTGAAGGGGCGCCCTCCGGTCAGGAGGGCGCCCCTTCGTCATGTCTGGTGCGGAAGGTCAGCCGGTGGCCTTCGCCAGCTTCAGGGCGTAGTCCGCCCACCACTGGCCGGCCTTGGGTCCGCCCTTGCACTCGCCGTCCGACTCGCCCGGCCGCTTCACCCACAGGTAGGCGTCGACCAGTGGGTCGGCCGTCTTCGTCGTCGGGGTCTCCCCCAGGGAGCGGCCCGGCGGGTTGCACCAGCGCTCGTCGGGGTTGCCGTCGGTGTAGGGGCCCTTGCCGTTGCGGCTGGTGTCGATGACGAAGTGCTTGCCGCCGACCTTGGCGGACAGCTTCTTGCCGTAGGCGATGGAGTCTTCGGTGGAGTAGAAGTTGGAGACGTTGACCGAGAAGCCGTCAGCCTGTGCGATGCCCGCGCGGTTCAGCGGTTCGAAGATCTGGTCGGGGTTCTGCCAGCCGGCGTTGCCCGCGTCGAGGTAGACCTTCGTGTTCTTCAAGGACTTCAGCTTGGTGACGGCGCCCTTGAGGAGGTCGTAGCGCTCCTCGTGGAACTGCTGGGGCGTGCAGCCGTCGACGAGGTGGAGCAGCGCGTCCGGTTCGAGGACGATCGTGGCGGCCCGGTCTGAGATGCCCGCGGCCACGCCGTCGACCCAGTCGCGGTAGGCATTGCCGTCGGCGGCGCCGCCCTGCGAGTACTGGCCGCAGTCGCGGTGCGGGATGTTGTAGAGGACCAGCAGGGCCGTGCGGCCGGCCTTGTCGGCGGCTTCGGTGAGGCCGCGGGTCTGCTGCTCCGGGTCGTCCGGGCCGATCCACTCGGCGGTCGGCTGCTCGGCGATCTTGCGGATCTGCTCGGCTTCCCGCTTCTTGTCCGACTTCTCCAGCTCGGCGACCTGCTGGGCCGCCGTCCCGTCCGGATTGACCCAGAACGGGGCTTTCTCCTTGGGCTGTTGGGTGATTCCGGCGCCCGCGTCGGCGGGCCCGTCCGATCCGTCTCCTCCGTCGGAGGAGGAACACCCCGTGATCAGCAGTGCCGCCCCCAGCACCACTGCGGACATCCGCCTCCCGGCGAACCCCCCGGCCCCCCTGCTGCCGTACATCCAAATCCCCCTTGGGTGCAGCGTGACAAGTCTCAATCCTGACATACGTCCCGCAGCACCCACGAGGCGAACTCCACCTGTTTGCATGACGCAGCGCCACCGTGCCGGGACTTGGCGTTATCCGACCTCTGGGCCGGTGCGGCCCTTCGGTTCCAGAGTCTTCCCAGCACGTGCCCGGCCTTCGGCCAGAGATTCACCCGCCGTGACTCCCGTGGCCTCCCGCGCAGCCCGCCGGGCTACTCCGGCAGCCCGTGCGCGCGGTCGAGGACCGGCCCGGTCGGCGGCTTCGAGGGGGAGCGGGTCGTCGACCGGGTTGGGTGGCCCCGGGGCTGCCCGCACCGGCCCCGCCGGGTCCCTCAGAGGCCGGTTCCCGTCAGGTACGCCGAGACGACCACGTTCGCCGTGTAGCTGCGGGTCGTACGGTCGAAGCTGCCGCCGCAGGTGACCAGCCGCAGTTCGGCACGCCCCGACTCCCGGGGCCCGTAGGCCTGGTGGGCGTCGAAGCGGTCGCGGGTGAGGACCTGGACGGACTCGACGGTGAACTCGGCGACCTTCGCATCGGCCCGCAGCACCCGGATCGTCTGGCCGGGCCGCATGGCACTGACCTTGTAGAAGACGGCCGGCCGGGTGTCGGTGTCGACGTGACCGACCATCAGCGCGGTGCCCGCCGCCCCGGGCGCGACCCCGCCCGCGTACCAGCCGACCACGCCCGGCTGGTCGTACGGCGGCGGGTCGAGCGCCCCCTGGGCATCGAGGCCGCGGGCCACCACGGGGGCCTGGACGCCGAGCCCGGGGATGTCGACGCGCTGCGGCAGCGCGTCCCCCAGCGGGCGGTGCTCGGGCGGCAGCTTGATGTCCGGGGGCCGTCCGGCCGCCGCCATGTCGCCCGTGGTGGGGGCGGAGATGCCGTGCCGCATCTCGGTGACCTCGCGGCCCCACAGCCACAGTCCGAGCAGCAGCACGACCCAGGCCATGCCGGTCAGCAGGCGGCCGGTGCCGGAGAAGCGTCTCTCCATGTGATCGCGATCCTGCATGGTCAGTCCGTCCCGCGGCCCCGGCGGACACCGCGTCGCAGCAGGACGATCGCCGCGGCCGCCCCCGCGAGCACCAGCCCGGTCACCCCCTGCGCCGCGCCGGGACCGGCGCTCCGCTCCTCGGCGGCGATGAGCTCGGCGGCACCGCCACCGCCCGCCCGGACGGGGGCGACGGGCGAGGCCGGCGCACCGGGCCGGTGCGAGGGGAACGCCTCCCGGTCACGGCCGGGAGCGGACGGCTGCCCACCCCCTTCCGGCGCGGGCTGCTGCCCGGCCTCACCGTTGGCCGGCTCACCGTGCGCGGGCTGCTGCCCGGCCTCACCGTTGGCCGGCTCACCGTGCGCGGGCTGCTGCCCGGCCTCACCGTTGGCCGGCTCACCGTGCGCGGGCCGCTGCCCGCCGGCTCCGGGCACGGGGAGCGGTGCGGTGCCGGGCCGCCGCGCCGCGCCGTCCCGGACGGTGAGGGTGGCGGTCTGCTGCGCGGTACCGCAGGTGATCCGCACGGCGTACGAACCCGCCTCGGTGGTGGAGCGGACGCGGCTCTCACCGGCGAGCTCGCGCGCTCCCGTGACGGTGAGCCGGGCATCGGCGACGAACGCCGCCGAGGCGGCCAGGGCCGTCCGCTGGGCGCAGCCGGTCAGGCGGAGTGTGACGTCACTGCCGGGGGCGGGGGCCGCCGGGTTCACCGAGACGCTCCACCCGTCCGCCGCGTACGCCGAGGGGGCGAGGGCGGCGACGGCCAGGACGCTCGTACAGACAGTGACTCGCAGGGAACCCATCGTGAACCTCCAGATGCCTGGAGCCTCCCCCGCACGGTGGGCCGCCGCATCCTCAGGGACGTGGCGGCTGCTCCGTACGGGTGACGACGGGTTTGGGCCCCTCGTGTGCCGGCGCCCGGGCTCAGACCCGGTCGACGATGTCCGCGATCGAGTCCACGACCTGCGACGGCCGGTACGGGAAGTCCTCGACCTGTTCGGGCCGGGTCAGGCCGGTGAGCACCAGGAACGTCTGCATCCCGGCCTCCATGCCGGCCAGCACGTCGGTGTCCATGCGGTCGCCGATCATCGCGCTGGTCTCGGAGTGCGCCCCGATGGCGTTCAGCCCGGTCCGCATCATCAGCGGGTTCGGCTTGCCCGCGAAGTACGGCTTCTTGCCGGTCGCCTGGGTGATCAGCGCGGCCACCGCGCCGGTCGCGGGCAGCGGTCCCTCGGTGGAGGGGCCCGTCTCGTCGGGGTTGGTGCAGATGAACCGGGCGCCGCCGAGGATGAGCCGCACCGCCTTCGTCATGGCCTCGAAGGAGTACGTGCGGGTCTCGCCGAGGACGACGTAGTCCGGCTCGTGGTCGGTCAGGATGTAACCGATGTCGTGCAGCGCGGTGGTCAGGCCGGCCTCGCCGATGACGTACGCCGAGCCGCCGGGCCGCTGGTCGTCCAGGAACTGGGCGGTGGCCAGGGCCGAGGTCCAGATGCTCTCGATCGGCACCTCCAGGCCCATGCGGCGCAGCCGGGCGTGCAGGTCGCGCGGGGTGTACATCGAGTTGTTGGTGAGGACCAGGAAGGGCTTCCCGGACTCGCGCAGCTTCTTCAGGAAGGCGTCGGCGCCGGGGATCGGAACGCCCTCGTGGATGAGCACACCGTCCATGTCGGTGAGCCACGATTCGATGGGCTTGCGGTCTGCCATGTGCGGGATCTCCTGCCGTACGCGGTCCAGCGTGCGACCCAGCCTAGACAGTGGCGGGATCTTGCGGAATGGCCCGCGTGCGGCGTCCCGACTGGCGGGACGCCCTGCTCAGCGGCGGCGGCGGGCGACGAGCAGGATCCCGGCCCCGGTGAGCAGCAGGGCCGCGGCGGCGGCGACCTGCGTGCCGGTGCCCGTCCGCGCCAGTTCCTCCGCGAAGGGGAACCGGTCCTCGCGGGGCGGGACGGAGACGTCGGGGTCGGGGCGGGTCTCCTTGCCGGTGTCCGGGTCGGTGTCGGTGCCGGTTCCGGTCCCCGCGTCCCCGCCGTCGATCCCGAACCGGTAGTCGTTCGACTGCCCGACCCAGTCACCGTCGTCGTCGTGCCGCTGCACCACCGCGGCGTTGGCCGTGACGCCGTTGGGCACGGCGTCCGAGGTGAGCGTGAGCCGCACCTTCACGGTGACGGTTCCGCCCGGCCCGACGGTGAACCCGGCGAACCGGTCCTGCTCGTCCGTGAACGCCCCGACGAGTTCGTCCTCGCCGGTCTTCTCGAACCTTACGGGGTGGGCCCGCGGCCCCTCGAAGAATTCGAGGCGCGGCTGGGACGGTTCCAGGGCGCGTTTGTCGTCGACGAGGACGACGACGGGGTGGATGCCGGTGCAGGTCCGGTCGGTCGTGTTGGTCAGGTCGACGTACCAGGTCCCGAACCCGCCACCGGCCGTGTAGGAGTCCGGCCCGCCGTGGATGCGGGTGGTGAGCGGGAAGGTGTGGTCGTCGGGCGCGGCACACGCGGGCGCCGGGGCGTCCGCGCGCGCCGGATGAGCACCGGGGAGCAGGGCGGCGGCCGCCGTAGCCGCCGCCAGGCAGAGATGAGCGGGCGTGCAGAGTCGCATGATGATGTGACATTCCGACCGCAGAGGGCCACGAGACGACATCGCTGCGAACCGTCCCCGAACGGCGGCGCGGATCCGCCCGGTCGGCGGACAGACCCACCTGCGCCCCAGGGCGTTCGCGCGCGTGCGGGCCCACCCGGCGAGGAGGACGCCGGTCCGCGGCGTGGGCAGGTGCCCGGGCGTCGGCCGTCACCGCCCGGACAAGGGCCGGGCACCGGGCCCTGGGTGGCCGGGCCTTGGCAACGCCCCCAGCACCAGCTCGGCGCCGCTCCCCCCTCCCTCTCCCTCCCGCTTCAGCCGCCCCCGCGTCCGAACACCGGTCCCAGTACCAGCTCAGCGGCCCCCGCTGCCACGGCCCCGCCGCCCGCCGCGACGCGCACCGGTACGGCGTCCTGGCCCGTGCGCCCGGCCCAGGCCTCCAGCACCGCGCCGACCCCGTCCGTGAAGGTCTCCGGGGCCGCCGCCACCGTCCGGCCGCCGAGCAGCACGACGTCGATGTCGAGCAGTCCGACGAGGTTCGCCGCCCCGGCCCCCAGAATCCGTGCCGCCTCCCGGAGATCACCGCGCTCCACCGCACCGAGGCACAGGGCTTCGACACAGCCCCGGTTCCCGCAGGTGCAGGGCGGGCCGTCGAGCTGGATCACCTGGTGGCCGAACTCCCCGGCCCCGGTCCTGGCGCCCCGGTGCACACTGCCGCCGATGACCAGCCCTGCCCCCAGTCCCGTGCCGAGGTGCAGGTACGCGAAGGAGCCGCCCTGGCCCCCGGCGGCGAGACCCACCGCCGCCGCGTTGGTGTCCTTGTCGACCACGACCGGCACGCCGAGCCGCTCCGCCAGCGCCTCCCGCAACGGGAAGCCGTCCCACTCGGGGAACCCGGTCACCCGGTGCAGCACTCCCCGGGCGTGGTCAAGCGGGCCGGGCAATGCGACGCCCACACCGAGCAGGGCGGGGTCCGGCCGTGCGGGGCCCGGCCGGGATGCGCCGCCCTCCCCACCTGTCCCGGCCGCCGGCAATCCGGCCACCGTCTCCCGTACCGCCCCCAGCACGGCCTCCGCCCCCGCCCCCAGGTCCAGTGCGGCCCGTCGCTCCCCCACCACGGCGCCCCGCAGGTCCACGAGCACGGCCCGCACCTCGTCCCGGTCCAGGTGGACCCCGACCGCGTGTCCGGCCTCCGGCACCAGCCGGAGTACCGTGCGCGGCTTGCCCCCGGTCGACGCCCGGCGCCCGGCCTCCGCCGCCAGGCCGTCCTCCCGCAGCCGGGCCGTGATCTTGCTGACCGCCTGGGGGGTGAGCCCGGTGCGCTCGGCGAGTTCGAGCCGGCTGATGCCCTCGTCCCCGGCCGCCCGCAACAGGTCGAGCACCAGCGCGGCGTTGTGGCTGCGCAGGGCGAGCAGGTTCACCCCGCCGCCGCCCGGGCCACCCTGGCCACCCCGGCCGACCGGGCCGACCGGGGTGGCCAGCCCGGCCGGGCCCGTCGGCCCCGACCCTCGCGCTCCGCGCATGCCGCCCACCCCGCCCGTACGGTCGTCCGCCCTGTTCACACCCCCATTGTCCCCGGCGCTTGCACTTTGGCAACAGCGTTGTGAAAGTGGGGGCATGACTGGCACACCCCTCCGCGTCGGCCTCGTCGGCTACGGCCTCGCCGGCTCCGTCTTCCACGCCCCGCTGATCGCCGCCACGGAGGGCCTCGCCCTCGACACGGTGGTCACCTCGAACCCGGAGCGGCAGCAGCAGGCCCGCGCCGAGTTCCCGGACGTACGCCTCGCCGCCACACCCGACGAGCTGTTCGCCCGGGCCGCCGAGCTGGACCTGATCGTCGTGGCGTCCCCGAACAAGACGCACGTGCCGCTTGCGACGACCGCGCTGAAGGCCGGCCTGCCGGTCGTCGTCGACAAGCCCGTCGCGGGCACCGCGGCCGAGGCCCGCGAACTGGCCGCCCTGGCCGAGGAGCGCGAGCTGCTCCTCTCCGTCTTCCAGAACCGCCGCTGGGACAACGACTTCCTGACCCTGCGCAAGCTGCTGGACGAAGGCGGACTGGGCGACGTGTGGCGCTTCGAGTCCCGCTTCGAGCGCTGGCGCCCGAAGCCGAAGGGCGGCTGGCGGGAGTCCGGCGACCCCGCAGAGATCGGAGGTCTGCTCTACGACCTCGGCAGCCATGTCGTCGACCAGGCCCTGGTCCTGTTCGGCCCGGCGGCCTCCGTCTACGCGGAGACGGACATCCGCCGCCCGGGCGCCGAGACGGACGACGACACGTTCATCGCGATCACCCACACCAGTGGAGTCCGCTCCCACCTCTACGTCTCGGCGACGACCGCCCAACTCGGCCCCCGCTTCCGCGTCCTCGGCTCCTCCGCCGGTTACGTCAAGTACGGCCTCGACCCCCAGGAGGCGGCGCTCCGGGACGGCCAGCGTCCCGGCCCCGGCTGGGGTGCGGAGGACGAGTCGCTGTGGGGCCGCGTCGGCTCCGGCGAGTCCCCGGTGACCGGCGGCGGCCGCCCCGAGCCCACCCTCCCGGGCGACTACCCGGCTTACTATGCGGCCGTGGCGAAGGCCCTGCTGGAGGGCGCCCCGAACCCGGTGACCGCACGGGAGGCGGCCGCCGCCCTGGACGTACTGGAGGCCGCCCGTCGTTCGGCCCGCGAGAAGGTGACGGTGACGCTGTGACCCACAAGAGCAACCCCTCCCACAGCCAGGGGCTCACCCCGAAGTTCCACCCGGAGCTCACCCCGAGCCTGGAGGAGCTGGAGAAGCAGGAACGCCACCTGGTGTTCCGCCAGTTCACGTACGACGACGCCTGGGCGCTCGGCTCGCTCCTGGTCGAGCTGGCCCGGGAGCGGCAGGCCCCGGTCGCCATCGACATCCACCGCGCAGGCCAGCAGCTCTTCCACGCGGCCCTGCCGGGTTCCACCCCGGACAACGACGCCTGGATCGCCCGCAAGCGCCGCGTCGTCGAACGCTACGGCTCCGCCTCCTACCTGGTGGGCGCCCGCTTCCGCGCCAAGGGCAGCACCTTCGAGGAGTCCTCGCGCCTCGACCCCGACACCTACGCGGCCCACGGCGGCTCGTTCCCGATCACCGTCGAGGGCGTGGGCGTGATCGGCGCGGTGACGGTGTCCGGCCTGCCGCAACTCCAGGACCACCGGCTGGTGGTGGAGGCGCTGGAGCGGTTCCTGGACCGCTGACTCCGGCCCCGGAATGAGCGGGGACCCCCTCCGGTTGGCACCTGCGTACGCGTGATCGACGACGGCGCCCACCGGAGGGACCCCACCCCATGACCACCCCCCTGAAGGACACAGTCGGCCGGTACGGCATCTGGAGCGTGGGCCTGCGCTCGGAGGACCCGGACCGGCGCGGCGAACTCGCCGAGGCCGCCGCCGAACTGGAGGAACTCGGCTACGGCGCCGTCTGGCTGGGCGGCAACAGCTCCGCCGCCAACGCCGCCCCGCTGATCGAGGCGACCTCGACGCTCACGGTCGGCACCAGCATCCAGAGCATCTGGCAGCACGAACCGGACGCCGCCGCCGCGGCCTTCGCGGACCTGGAGTCGGCCCACCCCGGGCGTTTCCTGCTGGGCCTCGGGGTCAGCCACGCCAAGCGCGTGGAGCAGTACGCCCGCCCCTATTCGGCGTTGGTCGGCCACCTCGACGGCCTGGACGCCGCGGGAGTTCCGGCGGAGCGCCGGCTCCTGGCCGCCCTGGGCCCGAAGTCGCTGCGGCTGGCCCGCGACCGGGCGGCGGGCTCGATCCCGTACCTGGTCACCCCGGAGCACACGGCGCACGCCCGCGAGATCCTGGGCGAGGCCCCGCTGCTGGCGCCGGAGCTGGGCGTCGTCCCGGAGACGGACCCGGTCCGCGCCCGCGCCCTGGCCCGCGAGTTCCTGGAGATCTACCTCCCCCTGCCGAACTACACCAACAACTTCCTCCGGCACGGCTTCACCGAGGACGACCTGCTGGACGGCGGCAGCGACAGCCTGGTCGACGCCCTGTTCGCCTGGGGTGACGACCAGGCGATCCGCACGAAGATCGACGCCTTCTTCGAGGCGGGCGCGGACCACGTCGCCCTCCAGGTCCTGACCGGCGAGCCCCGCGACGCCCTCCCGAGGAAGGCCTGGCGCGAAGTGGCGGATCTGCTGGACTGACGTTCCTTCAGGGGCTCGGGGAACTGCGCGACCAGCCACGGACGGCCCGCAGCCGGCAACGGACCGCAGCCGGCAACGGACCGCAGTCCCCCTCCCCTCCCGGCGGAGCGCCTACGCGTCCTTGAACTCCTGCCGCTGCCGCCCGAGCCCCTCGATCTCCAGCTCCACGACGTCTCCGGCCCGCAGGAACGGCTTCGGCTCGGGCGCGCCCAGGGCTACCCCCGCCGGTGTCCCGGTGTTGATCACATCGCCGGGGTGGAGCGTCATGAACTGGCTGAGGTAGCGCACGACCTCCCCGACCGGGAAGATCTGCTCGGCCGTCGTCCCGTCCTGCTTGAGCTCGCCGTTGACCCAGAGCTTCAGGGACAGGTCCTGCGGGTCCCGTACCTCGTCCGCCGTGACGAGCCAGGGACCCAGTGGGTTGAACGTCTCGCAGTTCTTCCCCTTGTCCCAGGTCCCGCCGCGCTCGATCTGGAACTCCCGCTCGGACACGTCGTGCGCCACGGCGTACCCGGAGACGTGGGCCAGCGCCTCCTCGGTGGAGCCGAGGTACCTGGCCGTACGCCCGATGACGACGGCCAGCTCGACCTCCCAGTCGGTCTTGAGGGACCGCCGCGGCACGAGGACCGTGTCGTTCGGCCCGACGACGGTGTCCGGCGCCTTCATGAAGAGGACCGGCTCGGCGGGCGGCTCGGCGCCGGTCTCGCGTGCGTGGTCGTGGTAGTTCAGCCCGATGCAGACGATCTTGCCGATCCGTGCCAGCGGCGGCCCGATCCGCAGCCCGGTGGCGTCCAGGACGGGCAGGTCACCGGCGTCGGCGGCGGCCCGGACCCGGCCGAGTGCCTCGTCGTCGGCGAGCAGCGCGCCGTCGATGTCCGCGACGACGCCCGACAGGTCCCGCAGGGTCCCCTCGGCGTCGAGCAGCGCGGGCCGCTCCGCCCCCGCCGTACCGACTCGCAGCAGCTTCATGATCAGTCTCCCTCGATCGCGGGCGCCCGGCCGATGCACGCGACCCGGATGCGGCGGGACAGCCATCGGAGGACTGGTCGATCCTCCAAGCTGGGCGGGCACTCCGCAATACCCCGTTCACGTACTGGACCCCGACCGCCCGGTCACCTGTACAGCACGGCCCGCTCGACGGCGCTCCACGTCGTACTGGTCACGACGTACAGCGCGGCGGCCAGTGGCACGACGGCCACGGTGACGAGCGTGAAGAACGACATGAACGGCATCACCTTCGTCACCGCCCCCAGCCCGGGCAGCTGCTCCCCGCCTGCGGCCCGGGCTGCCGGGTTCGCGGCCATCATGCGCTTGCTGATCCGGTAGCTGAACGCGGCGACGCAGGCCACGACCACGAACAGCCCGGCGTAGACGAGCCCCGCACCGCTGAGGACTCCGCCCTGGAGCGCGTCCGCCCACCGCTCCCCCAGCGGCGCCGCCAGCAACCGGTGGCCGAGCAGGCCGTTGGGCTCACCGCCGACCGTGTCGCTGGAGAACAGGTGGTAGAGCAGGAAGAACGCGGGGATCTGGAGCATCCCGGGCAGGCAGCCGGCCAGCGGCGAGACCTTCTCCTCGGCGTGCAGCTCCAGCACGGCCTTCTGGAGCTTCTCGGGGTTCTTGCCGTGTTCCTTCCGCAGCTCGGCGATCTTCGGCTGGAGTGCGGTGCGGGCCTTCTGGCCGCGCGCGGCGGCCCGGGACAGGGGGTGTACGAGGAGGCGTACGAGCGCGGTGAACAGGACGATCGCGGCGGCCGCGGCCGAGGCGCCGAACAGCGGCTGGAGCAGGTCGGCGAGGTGCTCGACCAGGGTGGCGAAGACGGACATGGGTGAGCCCTCCGGGGGTCTCGTCGTGCCGGAACAGGTCATGGCGGCATGACGACCCGCGCGGGGTCACTTCAGGTGGGGAGACGCCCGCACCCTGCTGTGGTTACGCCCCTACGCGACGGTCGCCCGGAGGGCGTGACCGGGGGCCCGGGGCCGGGTACGCCCCCGGGCGTCGGGATCGCGCTGGGGCAGGAAGGCCGTACGCCGTTCCCGGTCGCGGATCGCCGTGCGCACCCGCGTGCGCGGCACGGTGGGCGCGCAGCGGGAGGCGACGACGGCGCAGAGCGCGAGGGCGGCGAAGGCCGCGGTGGTCGCGGCGAGGGCGACGGCGGCGGAGAGGCCGCCGGTGTCGAGCAGCGCCACCTCGACGAGCAGGAAGAGCAGCGCGAGGGCGGGACGCAGCGTCGCCCAGCTCCGGTTCATCGGCCTGCCCCTCCCCTCGTACGTGTGTATGCCCTGTCGTTCGTTATACAGGATGGCCCTCCCGCCCGGACCCCCGACTTCATACACGGGTTTGAGAAAGGCCCGTCAGAACTCTCGACAACCCACCTGCCACACCCGATGCTTCTCGTCACCCGACAACGGGCCCCCTTGCGACGCCGGGCCGGGGACCGGCGTGCGCCCTCATCTCCCTTACGGAGGAGCCGTGATACGACGCAGAAGTCTGCTGGCCGCAGCAGGCGGAACGTTCCTCGGCAGCGCCCTGGCGACGGGCACCGCGCACGCGGACGCCACGATCGCCGTCAACCCGTCGACGACGTACGGCACCTGGGAGGGCTGGGGCACCTCCCTCGCCTGGTGGGCCAACGTCTTCGGCGCCCGGGACGACTTCGCCGACCTGTTCTTCACCACCAAGTCCGTCACCTACAACGGCCGTTCCCTCCCCGGCCTGGGCCTCAACATCGCCCGCTACAACCTCGGCGCGTGCAGCTGGAACAGCGTCAGCGGCGAGACGATGGTGAAGTCGCCCAACATCCCCGCCTTCAAGCAGATCGAGGGGTTCTGGCAGGACTGGAACAACGAGGATCCCTCCTCCTCGGCGTGGAAGTGGACGGCGGACGCCAACCAGCGCGCGATGCTGGTGAAGGCGACCCAGCGCGGTGCGATCACCGAACTCTTCGCCAACTCCCCCATGTGGTGGATGTGCAGCAACCACAACCCCTCGGGTGCGGCGGGCGGCGGCAACAACCTCCAGACCTGGAACTACCGCCAGCACGCGAGCCACTTGGCGGCGACGGCCCTGTACGCGAAGAACAACTGGGGCGTGAACTTCGCGACGGTCGACCCCTTCAACGAGCCGGCCTCCACCTGGTGGACCGCGACCGGCACCCAGGAGGGCTGCCACATGGACCCGGCGGTCCAGGCCACCGTCCTCCCCTACATGCGCAGCGAGCTGGACAAGCGCGGCCTGACGAACCTCCGCATAGCGGCCTCGGACGAGACGAACTACGACACGGCCCGCTCCACCTGGTCGTCCTTCAACTCCACCACCAAGGGCCTGGTCTCCCAGGTCAACGTGCACGGCTACCAGGGCTCGGGCGGCCGCCGCGACCTCCTCTACACGGACGTGGTGACCACCTCCCGCAAGAAGCTGTGGAACTCCGAGACGGGCGACAGCGACGGCACCGGCCTGACCATGGCCTCGAACCTCTGCCTCGACTTCCGCTGGCTGCACCCCACGGCCTGGTGCTACTGGCAGGTCATGGACCCGTCATCGGGCTGGGCGATGATCGCCTACGACGCGAACACCCTTCAGCCGACCACCGTCCAGACCAAGCACTACGTGATGGCCCAGTTCAGCCGCCACATCCGCCCCGGCATGACGATCGTGAGCACGGGCGTGGACTACGCGGTGGCGGCGTATGACGCGACGTCCCGCCGCCTGGTGATCGTGGCGGTGAACACCTCCGCCTCCGCCCAGACCCTCACCTTCGACCTCTCCCGCTTCTCGACGGTCACGGGCGGCTCCGGAGGCCTGGTCCCCCGCTGGAACACGGTCACGACGGGCGGCGGTGACCTCTACACGGCACGCTCCGACATCCGCATGTCCGGCAAATCCGTAAGCGTCCCCTTCACTGCCAAATCAGTCCAAACCCTCCAGATAGACGGCGTGACGCTGTAAGTCCGCGGCGGCGGTTCGGGGCGAACCGCGAAGCCTGGGGGGCGAGCATGGGAAGTCGGGAGGCCGGGTGGTCTGGCCTGCGCATCTCTCACGCTCGTCACCTCCCGGCAGTACGGTGTCCCCCATGCGCCCCGACACGCCTGCCGAAAACGTCGACCACACCGCCGAGGCGGCACGCCTGGAGCGGACTGCCGGCCTGTATCCCGAGGACGCCGAGGCCCTGCTGCTGCGGGCAGCGGCCCATCTGGAACTCTCCGGCGACCGCCCCACCGCGACCACGCTCTACGACCGTCTGCTGTCCTCCCCGGACGGCCTGGAGAACCCCCACCTGGTGCGGGCGCTCAAGGCCTCCAACCTCTGGGAGTACGGCCACGAGGCCGAGGCCCGCGCGATCATCGAGGGCGTCCGGGTGGCGTCCCCCAGCGACCCGGCGCCCTGGGTGATCGTGGCGGAGTCCCTGGAGTCCCACGACGAGCTGGAAGCGGCCCACGACACGTTCACGGAGGCCGTACGCCACCTCCTGACGGACGTCGCCGAGCCCCCCTACGCCACCCACCCCCTCCTCTTCGGCCGCCACCGCGTACGGCGCATGCTGGGCAGGTCCCACGACGAGTGGGATGCCCTGGCGGACACCGTCCACTCCCTCCCGATCACCCTGGACGAACTCCACGACCCCAAGCGGGTCTGGTCCCTGGGCTCGGAGAACCCCGCGGAACTGGAGGCGGAGATCCTCCGCCTCCGAGCAGAGCTGGGCGCCTACCGGGAGGCCCTCTCCCGCCCCTTCCCGGTAGCGGTCCTGCACTGGCCGGCGGGCGAACTCACGGAACTCCTGGAGGCGTACCCGGCGCTCACGACGGAGTACCCGACCCACGAGGAACACCTCGCGACCATAGAGACGGCCCTACGCGAACTGTCCGCCTCCGGCACCCCGAACCTGGGCATCGTGACGGGCACGGTCCCGTCCTACGAGGCCTTCGCCGCCTCGGAACTCTCCTCCCCGGACGACACGACCCTCCTCCCCCAGTACGCGACGACACTGGCGGCGCGGGGGCGGGCGGTGGCCTGGCCGCCACAGCAGGGGGCGGCTTGCTGGTGCGGGTCGGGCCGGGCGTACGGCGAGTGCCATGGCAGCGCTGCCTGATCTCCGACTCCACGTACCCCTTGCGGGTGGCCGCTGATCCAACCCGGCGTGCGCGGAACCGCTGACGCGCCCGTCACGCCGAGCACCTGCACACCGCACTGCTGCGCTGCCCACCCTGGACCCCGCTCCCCGGGCCGCCCGCTCGCTTCTCTCCCGTGCTGGAGCGGCCCGGGTCAAGGGTGGCCCGCAGGCCATCGGCGCAGGCGACGCGGAAACGCAGCGCAGCGGAGTGGGAGCGCCCTTGGGGCGGCGCGCGGAGGCACGAGACTGGCCAGGAAGCGGGCGGCCACCCCGTTTATCACTTGCGTGCTTCGAGGCGCCTATCGCAGGGGGTTGATGCTCAGATCCCCCAGATCCAGTGCTCGACTACGGTCTTGAGCATGCTTCCGGCCATGAGCACTTCCGCTTCTGCAATCGTCGAGATCAAACACATACGACCGGCCGTAGGGTCATGGTGGAGTGCTCTATGTAAGGTCACTTCGCCTGTCGCCAACTCGCAGAACAGGAACGGGTCGTGTTCCCCCTAGACGACATCTCCGCAGCGATCAACATCAGCGCTCAGGCAGCGGCCCTGGAGGATCCAGAGCTTGACGCGGTGCGCGATCGGATCCATCGCTTGGACCCAAGCGGTCGACGCTTCGCGACCGTACTGCGCGACACGATCGACCAGTTGCTCAACGGCGAGGTGACTGGCCGATACGACTGGAAGACGCTGTTCAAGACTGAGAAGACACACGCAGGTACTCTCGTTGAGATCAACTTGCAGCGGGAATTTCAGTTCGACGACGGCATCAGCATGGATTATCGAATAGCTGGTGTCGACGTGGACTGCAAGTATTCACAGCAGTTTGGCGGTTGGATGATTCCGCCCGAAGCTATCGGACATTTGTGCTTGCTCGTCTGGGCGGATGACTCAAAGAGCCGCTGGAGTGCGGGACTCCTCCGCATACGGCGCGAGTGGCTTAACGGCGGCAACAATCGAGACCTAAAGCTCACAGTGAAAGCCGAGCATCGCAACAAGATCATCTGGCTATGGCACAACTCGGAACTTCCCGAGAATGTCCTGCTCCATATGAACCCAAGAGATCGAGAGCGGATTTTCTCTCACAAGTCAGGGCAAGCCCGGCTCAACGATCTTTTTCGACTGGTCCAGTCCCGCCGCATCGGCCGAAACGTTGTGCGCACTGTTGCCCAGCAAAAGGACTACATGAAACGCGTGAGGGGCAACGGTGGCGCTCGGTCCGCGTTGCGCAAGGAGGGAATTCTGATCATGGGGGACTACGCCACCCATCAGTCGATCGCAACGAAGCTGGAAATCCCTGCGCCACGGGAAGGGGAATTCGTCAGCGTACGGGTAGTCAAGACTCGACCTGGCGAGAAACCCAAACCACAGGTCGAACTCGAAGGAAGTTGGTGGAGGGTCGCCACGCAGAGCGACTCAGAGGAACCGGGGCCACTCCTTCCGAAGCATACCTCCGCAGATTGAAGGAAAGAAAAGTCCGACGAAGGAGTGATGCAGTGCAAGGACCCGGGGATGCCCTCCCACTGATAAGACAGTACAGAGACTGGCTGCAAGGGAGCCCGCCTGAGGACAGTCCGGAGCGGCCAAAGTTCTTCACGCACGGAACGGTCGTACTCGACACAAACGTCCTGCTAAGCCTATACGAGTACACACCTGCTGCCCGCGAGCAGGTCATCAACGCCCTCACGAGTGTGCAGAAACGCCTTTGGCTCCCGCACCAGGTGGGACTAGAGTTCGTGCGAGGTCGGCATCGCGTGATCGCCGAGAGAGCAAAAGCCCTCAAGGACGCCCCCGGCCTGCTCAACCGCAAGCTTGGGGACGCCAACAGGGCCGTCGTAGGAGCTAGGCAATTCGTCCAGGAACTCCTTGTCAAATACGCATGGGACACAGAAGCAAGTGAATCTTTGGCAGCGAAAATTTCCAGTCAAGCCGTAGACGCATTACTGAGTGAATGGAAGAAGGAACTCATTAGCCTTGTGCAAGGTCTCAAAGATCATGACCTTGTACCCGCCTCAGTCGAGGCTAACGACCCCGTCCTTCCGCAGGTGGCGGAACTTTTTGGACCCAACATTGCCGAACCGCCCCACCCTGCGGAGATTCGGCGCCGGGTGGATGAGGCTTCCTCGTACAGATTCCCTAACGAGATACCTCCCGGCTTCTCCGACTCGGGGAAGGGAACTCCACTTGCCGCTGCAGGAGATTTCCTGCTGTGGGAAGAGGTTGTAGAATTCCTTGCTGCCTCGCCCGAGCGTAAGCGGCTCCTCTTCGTCTCTCGTGACACCAAGGAGGACTGGTACGAGCCGGAAGAACTCGGCCGAGGCCGTAGACCATGGCCGTCTCTAGCGAGTGAATTGCGCATGCGTGCAGGCGCAGAACTGCGAATAGAAACGCCAGGCCAATTCTATCGCGGCGTTAATCGCTTCTTGGACGCAGAGATTGCCGATGAGACGTACGAAGAGATCGACCGGGCCGCCGAAGCCGCCGATGAGGTCACCATCACCGAGCTGGAGGCACCGCACATGGAGCCGCCCTCAGAGTTGGTGCTCTCAGCGTACAGCGCTGCCGGCCTGCACAACACTTCGCTTCCTCGCGAGCTTCTTCCACATCTGCGCAACGTCCTAAACTGGTGGTTGATCGGCGTAACTGCGGAACTAGAGCGGCGCCCGCTCTACGAAGCCGAGCCTCGAATAACGGTGGCCGCGGCCGCACGGTCAGCGTCACCGCCGGATCCGGATTGGCTGCCAGGGAACTGCCTGCGACTCGGCGAATGGCCATACCAGAGTTCCTCGTGGATTGCTCCCTGGTTTGCCCATATCGTTAACATCGCATCCCCGGGCGATAGGAAAATCCTTCAGCGCCTAGCAGCACAGCAACTGGATTCAAAGGCATCTGACTGAACCCGGCCCGGCGGGTTGCCCGACTATACGATAGGAGACATGAATGCCCGCTCCTGATTCACCCGAGCAGGAATGGCATAACCTCAGGTCTGACGCCGAGCACGCCTTGCAAACACTGGTTTCTCAAATTACCCGGCAAGCGCAGGCACAAGAACTATTTGAGGCGTACACCTACGCTAAGCGGGTTACAGCTGACGCTCTGCAAGCGCGCATGATGATGCACCTCCCGGACGAGAATGCAAAGTTCCGAGAACTCCACGCGCAAGTGCAGGCCGAAACAGAAGCCCGATACGGCAAGTTCTTCGCGGAAGGGTTCCTTAAGGTTCCATACGGAGATCAGCTGCACGAGCGCCTCTTCTCACTTCTGCAAGAGAATCTGGCAAACCCCATAGAGGCAGCGAAGCTTCGTATCGTCACCGCTGACGGAGTTCACACGGAACGACGCACACGTGAGCTCCGTGAGCTTGGGATGGATGTCGACTGGTACAAGGAGGACGGGATTGACTTTTACATCCTGCGGTCCTTTGAATTGAACTTCAAAGTTCTCCCCTCACTAGTTCGGAATATCGTACGGAAGAAGACAAAGTCCAAGGATGAGCAGAAACGACTCCTCCGCAATGCGGGAATCCCAGAAAAATGAATGACGGAATCAACTGGGAGCCGCCGCAGGGTTCATGGGCATCCTCGGCGGCCCGTCGCCGTAATATGCAAGCGATCCGTAGCCGGGACACCAAGCCCGAGCGGCTAGTGAGGAGTTTGCTGCACGCTCAAGGGCTGCGATATCGAGTCGCAGCAAAGCCGCTTCCTGGCCTTCGCCGGACTGCTGACATCGTCTTCCGCTCTGCCAAATTGGCCGTGTTTATCGATGGCTGCTACTGGCATGGATGCCCTGAGCACTACGTGCCACCGAAAACGAACTCGAGCTATTGGTCAGACAAGGTAGCACGCAACGTGGCTCGTGATCGGGACACTGATGCGCAGCTTGAGGCAGCTGGCTGGACCGTGCTGCGGTTTTGGGAACACGATCCAGCCGACGACTGCGCCCTCAAGATCGCGGCTGCTGTCAGCCGCCTCCGGAACCGCAGTCAGTGAAGTGGGTCCCCTATTTGAGGCTGGCTGCTTTCTCAGCTGCCTCAAGGGCCGTGTAGATTTGCTCCCCGACAGCCTGCGCTACCGGCGGCGGGAAAGCATTCCCGACCTGCCGGTACGCTGCGGTCTTACGACCCGAGAAGTGCCAGTCTTCATCGAATCCCTGGATCAGAGCTGCCTGGCTCACCGTTAGCTTAGGGCCCGCTGGCGCAAAGAGATCGCGGTCTTTGTCTTTCATCTCATCGGGCTCGTTAGCCACTCCCAAGCCACAAACGCCTAGGGCAGCCCATGCGCGCTTCGCTCGTGTCGGCCCGAGATCGGCACCGCCATGTTTCTTGGAACCACCCACGACAGTGGGAGCGACGCCCTCTAGCGCCTTTTCGTACCAATCTTTGAAGGCCTTCTCGGCTCGAGGGTCGTCCGCCACCGCGTCGTACCGTGCCCGCATTGAGTCATGCAATGCCTCGCCTACACTGACTTGCTTTGTCTCCGCCGGCTTCTTGTGCTCAAAGTACTGAGCGTATTCTGGCTTCATGGCCACCAGGATGGCGCGAGGGCGCAGTTGTGGAACGCCATAGTTCTTGGCCTCCAAGGTGTCCCAATAGCACACCTCGTAACCCAAGGTCTCCAAACCCTTGACGATCTCTTCCCGGTACTCGGAGAACTTCGGATCCAGCAGCCCGCGCACGTTCTCGATCATTACGGCCTTCGGGTCGAGGTCGTCCACGAGCGCCAGCATGGTTGGGAAGAGATCACGCTCGTCGTCGCGCCCAAGTTGCTTTCCTGCTGCGGAGAATGGGGGGCAGGGGACGCCTCCAGCCAGGAGATCGAGCTCGCCGGGTTCCAAGCCCAACCCAGCTGGGTCGAACTCCCTTAGATCAGCCTCGATGACTTTGCAGCCACTCCACTCTGGTTTCTCCCTGATGTTGTCCCTGAGGGTTTGGCATGCATCTCTGTCGATCTCGATGAGAGCTGCGTGCTTGAAACCAGCGTTGTGGAGGCCAAGCGCTTGCCCTCCAGCTCCAGCGCAGACCTCCACTGAGGTGTACTTGAGTGCGTTTACGCGGGTCATGTCCCCTCCTTACAATCGTGCAGCGGCAGACGCATCTTGCGATCCACCATCACTGAGGGTGACAGACCCCACTGACAACGAGACCCGACCAAGTTTGCAACACGTACCGCGGTTCGCTGCACGCACCCTCCGTCGCGACGAACACTCATACGATATTGCCCATGCCTGCGTGGACTGAGGACGCGCTCGTGCTGGCTGGGGCGCTCGTCGCTGAGAACGGCTGGCGTGAACTCCGAACCGGGCATGTGGACGTACAGGAACTCTCGGACCTGCTGCGCTCGCTTCCGGTTCACGCGCCAGAGGCGAGAGCGCTGCCCGGCTTCCGCTCTCCGGACAGCGTCAGCCGGAAGGTCACTGACTTCGTGACGAACCACCCGCTCTACTCGGGCAAGGTCACCCGCTGCGGCAAGCCGACACTGTGCATGATCGAGGCTTTCATCAAGCGTGAGACTGAGATGCTCCAAGCCGCGAAGGCCATCGAGGAAGGCATCGCCTCTGGTGAGCTGCGTCACCTCAAGGAGCAACCCGACGAAGTCGACGACGCCGGCTCGACTGCCATCGAAGGGCGACTTCTCGTACGGCGCGCTCTGGCTCGCGAGCGGGACCTGCGGCTCCGGGCGTTGAAGATCAAGCAAGCGCGGCTCATGGGAGGTCCGCTGCGATGCGAGGTCTGCGACTTCGACTTTGCTCACACGTACGGAGACCTGGGCGACGGTTACATCGAAGTGCATCACGTCACTCCCCTCCACGCCACGGGCACCAGGGAGACGAAGCTCGCCCACCTCGCCTGCCTGTGCGCCAACTGTCACCGCATGTGCCACAGGAGCCGTCCTGGAGAATCCTGGCGCACGCCGGCCGCTCTCCGAGAGCACATGGGGAAGTTCCTTCCCGCAACTGCCCATCAGGCCGCGTCCGCCTCTGCCTCGTAGTGCATCAGCGCCTGGTCTAGGATGTCGTCAGGGTCGTGACCACGAGCAGTTGTCCAGTGGAGCAGATCAGCGATCAGCTCGATCGCAGACTGTGCGAGACCCGCTTCCCTCCTCCACCCATGCAGAGCGATGCTGTCACGGCCAAGCTGATAGCTCTCCAGGGTCTTGACAGCTCGCTCGAAGCGTTGGCAGGTCCGCCGCCCGTAAGGAAGCGGGATTTCGCACCACACCGCCTTACCTGCCGCAGTGAGAACTGCTCCCCAATCGACGGCCAGCCCTGCGAGTAGGTGTAGTCCGCGCCCGCACTCCTCATCGCAGTGCGCTGTCCGCAGGGTCGGCAGCACAGGGCTCTTGTCGTGCAGTTCCATGCGGATCCTCTCCCCCTTCCGCTCGAGGACCAGTGCCGCCGACGCACCTTCGCCGACGTGCTTGGACACATTGGTGGCCAGCTCCGTAACGATCAGCTCGGCGTCATCAGAAGCGGCAGGTACTCCCCATCGGTCGAGCTGCTGAATGGTTGCTCTTCGCAGCAGGCTCACCTCCCTCGGCACCGCTTCGAAGGGCAGAACACAGCGGGGTTCAGACTCCGTGACGTTTTGGCCAGGCATGGCCGCTCCTCCCTCCCTGGCTACTCAACGCGTCATCCGGAACGTATCTGTCCGGCTGCGCTGTGTAGCGGACGATAGAGAGGATGACACAGAGAAATCTCACCATGTAACTTCTCACCGCAATCTATCGAGTGAATTCGGTAGTGAGCCTGGTTGCCGGCTACCTAGCCTGATGGGCGTCCTACGGGCTGAGGCCCGGCACACAGTGAAGGAGCCGCATGTCCGAACGGAGCACGACACGGCGCCGTCAACTGGGAGCCACCATGCGCAAGTTGCGCTCCCGCAGAGGCCTGACACTTGAGGAGGCCGGGCGTCTCGTCGGCGTATCAAAGGCGACCGTCAGTCGGTACGAGACCACGACCGGGCCGGTCAAGTGGCTCGTCGTCGACGCACTCTGCCGTGAGTACGAGGCAACGGACGCTGAGCGGCGAGCAGTCGTCAACCTCGCCAAGAACGCCAGAGAACAGGGCTGGTGGAATTCGTTCGCCGACTCCATCCCGGAGAGCATGAACCTGCTGCTCACACTGGAGGACGAAGCCGTTCGTGAGAATCACTTCTGTTGCGTGTATGTGCCTGGGCTCCTGCAGACACGTGCCTACAGCACAGCGCTCCAGAGGGCCAACGAAGTGCCGCTGGAACCGGCGGAGATCGAGCGTCTCGTCGACATCCGTATGCGACGGCAAGAACTCCTCGCCCGTCCGAAGCCGTTGCATCTGTGGGCGATCCTCGACGAATCGGTGATCCGCCGGGTCGTCGGGTCGGCGGCAGTGATGCAGGAGCAGCTCGATCGGCTCCTCGAAGCCAACGAGTCCCCTCACATCACGCTCCAGGTGCTCCCCTTCTCCAAGGGCGCGCACGCTGCGGCTCTCGGCAGCTTCGTCATCATCGGCGGTCCTGAGCCAGCCCTCGACGTGGTGTACGTCGACATTCACACAGGCTCGCTCTTCCTGGAGAAGGAAGCGGAACTCGAGCGCTACAGACTTGCGTTCGAGTACCTCCGCGCACAAGCGTTGGACATGGAGGCTTCCTCCGCCCTGATCCATCGCGCCCGCAAGGAGCTATGAAATGGCCGCCGGTCCCCAGATCGCCTCCGAGCCCAGTTGGTTCAAGTCGTCCTACAGCGGTGGCAACACCACGGAGTGCGTGGAGTGCTCGCACAGCGCCAACGGTGCGCTCATACGCGACTCGAAGACATCTGGGGGACCCACCATCCTCGTTGGCAGTGAGGCATGGCGGTGCTTCATAGGAGCGGTGAGCCACGCATCGAACTGTGTACGCTCCACGATGTAATGAGCATTGCGCAAGTTGCTGGCGTGCAGTGGTCAAAGAAACTAGGCAAGACCTACCGCAGCCCCCGCTCGAACCCATACTGCTCCACCAGTTCCCCCCACTCCCCGGCATCGCCCTCACTCACAGCCACGGCCCTCCCCCCGCCCACGAGGGTGCGCACCTGGGCCGCCAGCCGCCTGGCCTGCCCTCTGGACGCATACACGCCCAGGACCAGAGCCGTGAAGTCGTCGTCGGGCCCGTCGTCGGCGACGGTGAAGCTCCAGGGGACTTCGCAGGGAGGCGCATGGTCCGGGTCCGGGCACAGGAGGCGTTGGATCGGGTCCTGGAGGGCGAGCGCCTCCTCCGTGCTCGGGTGTCCGGCGATGCGGATCTCGTACACGCGTGGTGGGTCTTCGGCCGGTGGCAAGCGCCCCTCCTGGTTCGGCTCGGCGGCTTCCGACCGTAGGCGCTGCCGCGTGCTTGCGCATCGGGTTATCGCCTCGGCCGTCGTCACCAGGAGTGCTGCCCACCGGTTGGCCAGGACGTGCTCACGGCCGTCGGCGTGGGCGATGCAGGGTCAGCTCTCCACTCGATCCAGTTCTCCCCGTTCGACGCAGAACTCGTTGCCCTCCGGGTCCGCCATCACGACCCAGCCCCGGCCGTTCGGGAGGGTGCGGTCCGTCAGGATGCGGGCGCCGAGGGAGGCCGCGCGTTCGACCTCCTCGGCACGGGTGCGGCCGGTGGGGCCCAGGTCGAAGTGGATGCGGTTCTTCGCCGACTTGGCCTCCTCGACTCTGACGAAGAGGAGGCCGGGCACTCCGTCCGGGAGTTCGACCAGGACCTCGTCGTCGCCGGGCTTGTCGATGCCGGAGATCGGATGGCCCAGGAACTGGGACCAGAACCGGGCCAGTTCGTAGGGCTCGCCCGTGCAGTCGAAGGTGATGTGGCGGATGGTCGGGCTCAACGGCCTTCTCCCTCAGAGGTGTTCTGCGAGGTGCGTCTCGCAGGATGCGCGGGGAGGCCGGTGTCTGTCGAACTATTTGGGGCTCTCGGGGAGGTTCCCGTTGCCGCCCAGGTTGGCGACCATGCGGCGCAGGACGTTGATCGTCGTGATGAAGTCGGCCTCGGTGATGCCCTCGTGGGTCCGGTGGTGGACGCGGAGATTGCGTTCCCGGGCGCGGAGGCGGCCGGCCTCGCCCTCCTCGGTGAGGGTCATGGCGCCCGTCGCGTCCTGGGTGAGCCAGCCCCGGGCGATGAGGTCGTCGTAGACCGCGTCGAAGTCGGTGTTCTGGTCGTCGTAGGGGGTCAGGCGGTCGGTGAGGGTCGCGCGGGTCCAGTGGCCGGGGGCGCCGGAGGCGTGGTTGAGAGTCCACCAGTGGGGCTGGGTGAGGTTCTCCACGGCCAGTTGGGCGCGGATGACCCCCACCACCCTGCGGTAGGCCTCGCCGGTCCAGGAGCCGATCGGCTGGGCGGCCAGTTCCTCCGGGGCGTACTCCTTGAGGTTTCCCGTCTGTGTGCTCATGCGGACAACGTAGAACCTCAAGAAAACTTGAGGTCAAGGAACGGCCACCCCTGCACCTCAAGGGGTGGCCGCCTTGCGCGCTGCGCGGGGCTACGACGCCGGGGTCAGGTCGGCTCGGCCGAACAGGAGGGCGTAGCCCGCGGGGAGCTGGGCCAGGATGCGGGTGACCAGGTCGTCGCCGATGAGGGGCGGCAGCGTGCCGAGGACCGAGCTGACGTCCCAGCGGGCCGTGGCTGACGTGGCTCCTGGAGTGCGTGAGGCGACCTCGTCGACGAAGCATGCGGCCGTGAGCCGGTGCGCGGCCGGGATCTGGGCGGCGATCAGCCGGGCGGCCTCGCCGGGCAGGGCGCGGGCGAGGTCGACCCGTTCGTCGCCGGTGACGTGGGTGCCGAGGGCGGCCAGGACAGTGCGGGTGACCTGCTCCGCCTTCGTCCGGGTGGGGTACAGGCCCGTCTCGCGGACCGCTTCGATCAGCTGGGACCAGCCGTTGCCGTCGGTGGTGTGGGGGGCGCGGGCGGGAGTCACACGGGGCACCGTCGTCGTGCTCATGTGCGGGGTTTTCCTCCGGGTGTGTGCTGGTTGTCGACGTGTGCGCGCGGGTGCGGCGCGGGCGGGTGTGCCGCGCCGCCGGGGCGATCGTGCCCGGCGGCGCGGCGTACCGGTCGGCGATGCGGTGCGGTGCGGTCAGCCGCTGAGCTGCCTGCGGGTGTCCCCGCCCGAGATCTGGATGCGGCGGGGCTTGGCCTGCTCGGCCACCGGGATGCGCAGGGTCAGGACGCCGGCCTCGTAGGAGGCGTCGATGCGCTCCGTGTCGAGTGTGTCGCCGAGGAAGAGCTGGCGCGTGAAGGTGCCGGTGGGGCGCTCGGCGACGAGCGGTTCCGCGCCCTCGGGGGCGGGGGACCTGCGCTCGGCTCGCACGTTGAGGACGTTGCGCTCGACGTCCAGTTCGATCGTCTCGGGGTCGATGCCGGGGAGGTCGAAGTGGACGAAGAAGTCGTCCCCGGAGCGGTAGGCGTCCATCGCCATCGCCGACGGGCGGGCGGCGGAGGGGCCGAAGACCTGCTGGGTGAGTCGGTCGAGTTCACGGAAGGGGTCCGTGCGCATGAGCATCACTGGTCACTCCTCTCTTCAGGTGCAGTGGGTGCGATGCCCTACGGTCTGCGTCTTCTTATATAGCTCGGAGGAGGAAACTTGACAAGCCTGGGCTCAGGTTCGGGTTTCGGGAGCCTGCGGGCTAGCCTCAAGATCCCCAGCCGAGATCCCTGGCAGGGTGCGAGACGCAGGACGCAGGAGGCAGGTATGGCGAAGGTTCCGAGTGCGGTGGTCGCCGCGAGCGGGCTCGTGGGCGGGTACGGCGTGGCCCGCTGGACCAGGCAGCGGCCGCTCGGCGGGGTCGTACTGGCCGCGGCCGGGGTGGTGGCCGCGCGGCAGTGGCGGCAGCAGGCCGGTGGGGTGGCCGCGGGGGCGTTGTCGGCCGCGTATGTCGCCGCTTTCGCCGGGTCGCATCCGCTGGCCAGGAAGGTGGGCGCCTGGCCTGCCGTGTTCGGGGTGGCGGGGGCCGTGGGGCTGGCGTCGTGGGCGGTCGCGGACCGGCGGAGCCCCGGCGCGTAGGCGACAGCAAAGAACCCGGCCCTGAATCCCAGGGCCGGGTTCTTGTCTGGAGCGCCGGGCAGGCCTTGCACCTGCATTTCCCCACAGGAAGTGGGGCGTCTTTCCTTGGACCACCAACGCACTGTCCGCTCACCGGAGTTCCGGCGACTGGACGCAGATCAACTATAGCGCAGTTTCTGTTATCGCCCGCACCACCGGGCCGTCTCCTCACCGTCCCCCGCAGGTACGCGACTTAGACGCTGAGGTACGACGACGTGACACGACAGATCAGCCGCCGGAGCATCGTGAAGGCAGCGGGCATCGGTATCGGCATCGGTGCGACCACGACGGTGACCGCGACGGCGCTCGCCACACCGGCCGGTGCCGCCGGAGCCCCTCTCGCCCACCCCGGGCTGCTGCACACCCGCGCCGATCTGGACCGTATGGCGGCCAAGGTGCAGGCGGGTGCGAGACCGTACGCCGCCGGGTTCGCCAAGCTCACCGCGAACCGGCATGCGCAGAGCGGGTGGCGGCCGAATCCGCAGGCGGTCGTGTACCGGGGGTCGGGTACGCCCGAGAACTACGGAATCCTCTACAACGACATCCACGCCGCGTACCAGAACGCCCTGCGCTATCACGTCAGCGGTGAGGAGGTGCACGCCGACACCGCCGTGGCGATCCTCAACGCCTGGTCGGGCAAGCTGACCAGGCTGGAGGGCAGTGCCGATCGGTTCCTGGCGGCGGGGTTGTACGGCTACCAGTTCGCGAACGCCGCCGAACTGGTGCGGGAGCACGGGGAGTTCGACCTGGGGCGGGCGCAGGAACTGATGCGCAGCGTCTTCCATCCGCTGAGCGACGACTTCCTGACCCGGCACAACGGTGCCGTCGTCACGAACTACTGGCCCAACTGGGACCTGACGGCCATCGCGTGTGTGCTCGCGACGGGGATCTTCTGCGACGAACGGGCCGTGGTCGAGCGGGCCGTTGAGTACTTCAAGCACGGGGACGGCATGGGATCGGTGAAGCACGCCATTCCCGTCGTCCACGAGGACGGGCTCGGCGAGTGGGTCGAGGCCGGGCGGGACCAGGGGCACGCGCTGCTCGGGGTCGGGCTGATGGGCACGGTGTGCGAGATGGCGTGGAACCAGGGGGTCGACCTGTACGGCTACGACGACAGCCGGTTCCTCAAGGGGGCGCAGTACGTGGCCAAATGGAGCCTGGGCGGGGATGTGCCGTACACGGCCAACACGCGGCGGAAGGGGGCGATCGGGGGATGGTCGGGGAGCGAGACCGCGTCGGATGTCGCGGTTGTGGATCCGTCGATGACCCGGCCCATCTGGGCGATGATCGCCAACCACTACACCAAGCGGCGGGGGCTGGCGGCGTCGTACCTCACGCGGGCGGCAGCCAAGGCCGCGCCGGAGGGTGGGGGCGGGGACTACGGGCCCAACAGCGGAGGGTTCGACCAGCTGGGGTTCGGGACGCTGGCGTTCACCCGCGACCGGGTGGAGGAGGCGGCCGGCGGCGCCACCCCGACTCCGACTCGGAGCCCGAGTCCGGGTCCGGGTTCGGGTCCGTCCGGTGGATCCCGGGGGGCCGGGGGTGGCCGGCCGCAGGCTTCGGCGTCTCCGGCCGGCGGGGGTGATCTCGCCGCGACCGGGTCCGGGGATGGGGCGGGCTGGGCCGCTGCGGCGGGGATCGGCGCTGTGGCCGGCGGGTTGCTGCTGCTGCGCAGGCGTGACCGGGCGCTGCGACGGGGTGCGGACGAGTAACCGCTGTGATGCGGCGGGGAGCGGACGAGTAACCGCTGTGATGCGGCGGGGAGCGGACGAGTAACCGCTGTGATGCGGCGGGGAGCGGACGAGTAGCGGCTCTGATGCGGCGGGGAGCGGACGAGTAGCGGCTGTGATGCGGCGGGGGGACGGACGAGCAGCGCCCGCGCTACGGCCAGGCACCGGACGAACAGCACCCGCCCCGCACTACGGCCAGGCACCAGGCGAACAGCACCCACGCTGCGGCCGGGCAACACACGAGCAGCGGCTGCCGCGCAGCCTCTCACCCGTCCACGGACGGCAGCAGCGGCGTGCGAGCGCGGAAACCGGTCCGCGCTCGCACGCCTCTCAGCGGATGGGATCGGCCGTACCCCAGGCCGTCACACCCTGGCCCCTCCACCGGCCCCGCTGCCCGCCGCCGTCAGCGGCTTCGCGATGTCCTCCAGGGAGCGGCGTTCCGCCTTCACCGCCAGGAGCGCCGCGACCAGGCCCGCCAGGCACATCAGCGTCGCGCCGATCGAGAAGGCGAGGACCGTGTCGCCGACGACGCCGGATTCCGTGAGCTTGGCGAAGAGGAGCGGGCCGCTGATGCCGCCCGCTGCCGTGCCGATGGCGTAGAAGAACGCGATCGACATGGCGCGGGTCTCCATGGGGAAGACCTCGGAGACGGTCAGGTAGGCGCTGGACGCGCCGGCCGAGGCGAAGAACAGGACCGTGCACCAGCATGCCGTCATCGTGGCCGCGCTCAGGGAGCCCTGGTCGAAGAGCCAGGCCGTGCCGAAGAGGAGCAGGCCGGACAGGATGTACGTGCCGGAGATCATGATGCGGCGGCCGACCGTGTCGAAGAGCTTGCCGAGGAGCAGCGGGCCGAAGAAGTTGCCGAGCGCGATGACGGCGAAGTAGTAGCCGGTGTTGCCGCTCGGGACGTCGAAGAACGTGGTCAGGATCGCGCCGAAGCCGAAGGTGATCGCGTTGTAGAGGAAGGCCTGGCCGATGAAGAGGGAGAAGCCGAGGATGGCGCGCCTGCGGTAGTCGGAGAAGACCGTGCGGCCGATCTCGATGAAGGAGACGCTGCGGCGCTGGTGGATGGTGATCTCGCCCTCGGGGCGCGGCAGCGGCTCACCCCTCTCCTCTTCGATCTTGCGTTCGATGGAGGAGACGATGCGTTCCGCTTCGTCGTCGCGGCCGTGGATCAGCAGCCACCGCGGGCTTTCGGGGACGTGCCGGCGGACGAGGAGGATCACCAGGGCGAGGACCGCGCCGAGGGCGAAGGTGAGGCGCCAGCCGACGTTCGCCGCGAAGATGTCCGTGTCCAGCGCGACGACCGACAGCAGCGAGCCGAAGACGGCTCCCAGCCAGAAGCTGCCGTTGATCATCAGGTCGGTGCGGCCGCGGTACTCCTTGGGGATCAGCTCGTCGATCGCGGAGTTGATGGCCGCGTACTCGCCGCCGATGCCGAAACCGGTCAGGAAGCGGAAGAGGAAGAACCACCAGGTGTCGAAGGAGATGGCGGTGAGGGCCGTGGCTCCCAGGTAGACCGCCAGGGTGATCATGAAGAGTTTTTTACGCCCCCATTTGTCGGTCAGACGGCCCCAGAAGAGGGCGCCCAGGCAGGCGCCCGCCACGTACAGGGCGGCCGCCATGCCGGTGACCTCGCCGGAGGTGATGGGCAGACCGCTGCCGGGTTCGGACAGGCGGCCGGCGATGTTGCCGACGACGGTGACTTCGAGTCCGTCGAGGATCCACACGGTGCCGAGACCGATGACGATCGTCCAGTGCCAGCGCGACCACGGGAGGCGGTCGAGGCGGGCGGGGATGTCGGTCGTCACGGTTCGGCCGGTCTCGGCCTGCGCGGTGGTCATGGGCTCCCTCCCCATCGAGCGAACCCGGTTCGAGTGCCCTGGGCGCCTTTTCTCACGCCCCGGATTTACGCCCCCAGCGCGCGGGAGACCGTGTAGATCAGCAGCCCGGCCAGGGAGCCGACGACCGTGCCGTTGATGCGGATGAACTGCAGGTCGCGGCCGATGTTGGCCTCGATCTTCTTCGTGGTGTGCTCCGCGTCCCAGCTCGCCACCGTGTCCGTGATCAAGGAGGTGATCTCCTTGCGGTAGGTGGTGACGACGTAGACGGCCGCGTCCTCCACCCACCGGTCGACCTTGTCCTGGACCTTGCGCTCGGCCGCCATCCGGGAGCCCAGCGACAGCAGGGACGCCCGCACACGCAGCCGCAGCTCGCTGCGTTCGTCCTCCGCGGCGGCGACGATCATGGATCGTACGGCCGTCCAGGCGCTGGCGATGAGGTCCTGGACCTCGCCGCGGCCCAGCACCTCGCCCTTGAGCCGCTCGACGCGGGCCCGGGTGTCGGTGTCGGACTGGAGGTCGGAGGCGAAGTCGGTGAGGAAGCGGTCGAGGGCGCCGCGGGCGGGGTGAGCGGGCATGTCGCGCATCTCGGTGGCGAAGCGCAGCAGCTCCCGGTAGACCCGCTCGCCGACCTTGCGGTCGACGAACTTCGGCGTCCAGCCGGGGGCGCCGCCCTCGACGGCGTCCATCACCTCCTCGCGGTGCAGCACCAGCCAGTCGTGCGCGCGGTTGACGACGAGGTCGACGACCCGTTTGTGGCCGCCGTCGGCGACGACCTTCTCCAGCATCTTGCCGATGCCGGGCCCGATCTCCTGGGCGTTGGCCCGGCGGGTGATGGCCTCCCCGACCACCGCCTGGACGTCGGAGTCCCGCAGGACCGTCAGGGCGCCGCGCAGGGCGGTGGACAGCTCGGCGGTGACCCGGTCAGCGTGTTCGGGGACGGCGAGCCAGGCGCCGAGCCGGCTGCCGATGCCGACGGCGCGCAGCCGCTGCCGTACGACGTCCTCGGAGAGGAAGTTCTCGCCGACGAACTCGCCCAGGGAGACGCCGAGCTGGTCCTTCTTGGTGGGGATGATCGCGGTGTGCGGGATGGGGATGCCGAGGGGGTGCCGGAAGAGGGCGGTGACGGCGAACCAGTCGGCGAGCGCGCCGACCATGCCCGCCTCGGCGGCCGCGGCGACATAGCCCGCCCAGGGGCCGGCGCCGGAGTTCTGCGCCCACTTGGCGAGGACGTAGACCACGGCCACGAACAGCAGGAGTCCGGTGGCGGTGAGCTTCATCTGCCGCACACCGCGCTGCTTTTCCTCGTCCGCCGGGCTGAAGGTCGTCATCGCACGGTTCACGGCGCCGCCGGGCCGGGCATGCTGCCCTCCGGTACCGGCGCCCTTTTCTGCTGCTTTCGTCCGTTCCATCCGCTCCACCCGCTTGGTGATCCCGCACACATTGTCCCTTCCTGACCGACTCCTGGAACGGAACAGAGGTTCCCGGCGTCTGTCGGGAGGGGGGAATGCCATGGGGTCCTGTGAGCTCCCCCCGGCCCATGCCGCATCATGGGCACATCAGATCGGAGCCTTGGGCTCCCATCGCCCGAGGAGAACTGAACAGCATGACCCGAGGACGTGGCTACGCCCTCCTGGCCCTGGTCGTCGCAGCGATCGTGGCCCTTTCCACCGCCATATACGTCGGCGTGGCGTCCGACGACGGCCTGCGCACCCGGAACGCCCTCGGCGACGGCCGCGCCCCCCACAACTCCGCCGCCCCCGCCTCCACCGGCACCTGGGTCGGCACCTGGTCCACGTCCCCCTCCGCCGCCGAACCCGGTACCGAGACGACCGGCATGGCGAACCGTTCGGTACGCAACGTCGTCCACACCAGCGTCGGGGGTACGGGTGCCCGCGTGACGCTGTCCAATCTCTACGGCCAGTCGCCGCTGAACATCACGCGGGCGACGATCGCCGTGTCCGCGGGCAGCGGCACGGCGGCGGCGCTCGCGGACACCATGCGGCAGCTGACCTTCGGCGGCGGGCCCACGGTCGTCATCCCGCCCGGCCGGCAGGTCATGAGCGACGCCGTACGGGTCGTCGTCCCGCACGACTCCGACGTCCTGATCACCACCTACACGCCCACCAGCTCGGGCCCGGTGACCTACCACCGGCACGCCCGGCAGGTCTCCTACGTCGCGCAGGGCGACCACACGCAGGACGCGACCGGCACGCCGTACACCGAGCGGACCGGCTCCTGGCGCTACCTGACCGCGCTGGACGTGCTGAGCAACGAGTCCGACGGCACGATCGTCGCCCTCGGCGACTCGCTGACCGACGGCATCACCTCGACGCCGGACACCAACAGCCGGTGGACGGACGTGCTCTCCGACCGGCTGCGCGCGGAGATCGCGGCCGGGCGTGACCTGCCCCGCTACAGCGTCGTCAACCAGGGCATCAGCGGCAACCAGGTCCTCGCCGACGGGCTGGGCCGCCCCGCCGACAACCCCAGCGGGCTGAACCGCTTCGGGCGGGACGTCATGGAGCGGACGAACGTCAAGGTCGTCGTCATCGACCTCGGCGTCAACGACATCCTGCGCAACCCCCGGCTCGCCGAGCCGAACGCGATCCTGAACGGCCTGCGCACGATGGTCGGGCAGGCCCACGCGCGCGGCGTGAAGGTCGTCGGCGCGACCCTGATGCCGTTCTACGGGCACCGCGGGTACACGGAGGCCCGGGAGGCGGTCCGCCAGACGATCAACGCGGAGATCCGCGCCGGGCGGGTGTTCGACGCCGTGGCCGACTTCGACCAGGCGCTGCGGGACCCGTACGACCCGCGGCGGCTGCGGGCCGACTACGACTCCGGCGACCACCTGCACCCCAGCGACAAGGGGTACGCGCGGATGGCGGAGTCCTTCGACCTGGAGACGCTGAAGGGATCGGCCCCGGCGGAGCTGTAGTCCCCGGCTCGGCCCGCCCCGTGCCCGTTGCCTCCCCGGAGGCGGCGGGCACACGGCTGCCGGGGTCGGGACTCGGGCTTCGGGGATCGAACTCAGGGCCCGGAGCCCGGAGGTGGGAGATCGGGGGTCGGAGACCGGGGGTCGGAGATCGGGGGTCGGCCCATAAGCCGAGGCTCGGGCCCGGAGCCGGGTTCGAGCCCAGGGCCCGGCGTCAGTGCTCCCAGTGGGAGTTCCGTCGGCGCGGCTCGCCCAGCTCCCGCCGCTCCGCCCTGCGCTCCAGCTTCTCCTGGCGGCGTTCCTCGCGGATGCGCAGCTTCTCCGCCCGGGTCAGCTTCCGCTGCACCCCGACGCCGCCCCAGAACGCGAAGCCCGTGACGACGACCCGCGGGGCGCCCGGCTCCCCCGGCACGCCCTCCTCGCGGTGGTCGAAGCCGCCCATGATGCCGATGCCGCGGACGACGACCTCGACGCCGGGCGGCACGATCACATCCACCCCGCCCATGATCGCGATCGCGTTGACCTCGACCTCGCGGTCCGCGAAGTTCGCCTCGCGCAGGTCGATCTCCCCGCCGCCCCAGAAGGCGAAGCAGGTGAACCGCCGGGGCATTGTCCAGCGCCCCTTGCGCTGGAAGCCCGACATCACGGCGACGGCCCACGTGGAGGACCCCTCACCGCCGGTGATCCGCCCGGACCAGTCCGGCCCGGCCGCCGGGTCCTTCGTCAGGGACACCGCCGGGACGGTCACGCCCGCGGCCGGCAGGTCCCGGGTGATGGGCGCCAGTTCCCCGTACGTCCGGGCCCGGTACGTCGCGTCGAGCCGCTCCTCGAACTCCGCCATGTCGAGACGGCCCTCGGCGAGGGCGTCCCGCAGGATCTCGGCGACCCGTTCACGGTCGGCGTCGGAGGCTCGGAGGTCCGGGACGGCGTCGTCGGTCATACACAGCAGCCTACGAGTTCACCCCGCCGGGGGCTACGAGATCGCCCGCTCGGCCTGTTCCGGCGGGGGCCCGGGGGTGTCCCCCGACACATGCAGCATCTTCGCGATCACCGCCTCGATGTCCGGCTCCCGCACCGACAGGTCGACCAGCGGGTACTCGGCCGCGATCCGCGCCACCAGCGGCGCCGCCGACTCCCCCGCCGGGAACGCGAGCCACTGCCGCGGACCGTCCACCCGGACGACCCGTGCCGGCGCCGGCGCCTCGATCGGCGGCAGTTCCCGCTCCAGGTCCACGACCAGGGTCCGCTCGCTCTCCCCCGCCTCGTGCAGCCCGGCGAGCGGACCGTCGTACATCAGGCGCCCGTGGTCGATGACCATCACCCGCTTGCACAACTGCTCGATGTCCTGGAGGTCGTGCGTGGTCAGCAGCACCGTCGTGCCGCGCTCGGTGTTCAACTCCCGCAGGAACTCGCGCACCTTGGACTTCGACACGACGTCCAGACCGATGGTCGGCTCGTCGAGGTACAGCACCTCCGGGTCGTGCAGCAGGGCCGCCACGATGTCGCCGCGCATCCGCTGCCCGAGGGAGAGCTGCCGAACCGGCACGTCGAGCAGGTCGCCCAGGTCGAGGAGTTCGACCAGACGGTCGAGGTTCTCCCGGTAACGGGCGTCCGGGATGCGGTACATGCGGTGCATCAGCCGGTAGGAGGCGAGCAGCGGCAGGTCCCACCACAGCGTCGTGCGCTGTCCGAACACCACGCCGATGCGGTGCGCCAGGCGCGTCCGCTCCCGGGAGGGATCGATGCCGGCCACCCTGAGCCGGCCCGCACTGGGCGTGAGGATGCCCGTCAGCATCTTGATCGTGGTGGACTTGCCGGCGCCGTTGGGCCCGATGTAGCCCACCATCTCGCCCCGTTCCACCCGGAAGGAGATGGAGTCGACGGCCCTCACCTGCCGCCGCTCCCGCTTCATGAAGCCGGTCTTCCTGCGCACCTCGAAGACCTTCTCGACCCCGTCGAGTTCGATGAATGTGCTGTCCACCCGGGTCAACTCCCTGTACTCCGGTACGAACGAAGCCCCGTCCGCCACGCCAGCCCGGCCGGCAGACAGCAGGCCACCGCCACCAGCGGCGAGGCGAACGCCGCCCACCCGGGCAGCCCGACCGGGTACGGCCGCCCCAGCACGTGGGCGGCGGGCACCCAGTTGACGAAGGCCAGCGGCAGCATGAAGGTCACGCCCCGCACCAGGTCCTTGCCGAACACGGTCGGCGGATACTGCAACAGCGTCGTCCCGCCGTAGGTGAACGCGTTCTGCACCTCGGCGGCGTCCTGGGCGTAGATCTGGAAGGCCGCGCCCGCCACGAACACCGCAGAGAAGATCGCCGCGCCGCTCACCACCATCACCGGCACCAGCAGCACCTTGGACGCGCTCCAGTCGACGTCCACCGACGCCAGCGCCCAGCCCAGCACCACCGCGCCCTGGGTGATCCGGCCCAGCCGGCGCAGCGCGAAGCGGTCGGCCCCCACCTGGGCGAGCACCGGCGCCGGACGCACCAGCAGCGTGTCGAAGGAGCCGTCGCGCATCCGGGCGCCCAGGACGTCCATCGAGCCGAGCGCCAGATCGGCGATCCCGAACGACGTCACGGACAGTCCGTAGAGGAAGGCGACCTCGGGCAGCGACCAGCCGCCCAGTGAGTCCACCTGCGAGAACATCAGCAGGATCCCCACGAAGTCCAGGCCGGTCACCGTCAGGTTCCCGAGCACCGTGACGACGAAGGAGGTGCGGTAGGTCATGCTCGACCGGACCCACATCCCGGCGATCAGCCGGTAGGCCCGCAGCCCTTCGGCCAGAGCAGCGCGCTCAGCCACCCTGCACCACCACCCGGCGCGTCGCGGCCGACTGCAACAGCCGCCCCGCCGCCAGCAGTGCCACCGCCCATGCCGCCTGGAAGGCGAACGCCCCGAGCGGGTCGGTCTCCCCCATCAGCACGTCCGCCGGCATCTGGATCTGCGCCGCCCACGGCAGCACCCGCACGACCTCGCCGAGCACGCCCGGGAAGGCGTTCAGCGGCAGCACCATGCCCGAGAAGAAGATCCCCGTGACCATCAGGACCTGGTTGACGCCCATGCCGTCCATCAGCCAGAACACGCTCAGCGCCGCCAGATAGCGCAGGGCGAAGCTCACGACCGCCGCCAGCAGCAGCGTCACCGCGAATGCCGCCCACGGGGTGAGGTCCGTCGGCAGAGCCATCGGGAAGAAGACCGCGCCGAACACGAACGGCACCACACCCCGCCCCAGCAGCTGGAACAGAGCCCGCCCCACGTCCCCGGCCAGCCACCACAGCTGAAGATCGGCCGGCCGGTACAGGTCGACGGCGATCTCACCGGTGCGGATGCGCTCCATCAGGTCCTTCTCCGCGCCGCCGCCCTGGATCGCGAGGGTCGCGTAGAGGCACTGCCCCAGCCAGACGTAGGTCACCGCCTGTGCCTGGTCGTACCCCCCGAGGTGCGGTTTCTCGTGCCACAGCGCCAGATACGTGTAGACGAGGATGACGCCGAAGACGGTGTTGGTGAACACTCCGGCCACCGTGGCCGCCCGATAGGTCGCGTACCGCCGGAAGCCCCCCGCCGCGACGGCCGCGTACAACCGTCCCGAGCCCACATCCACAGCCCTCCTCGCCGCCGGCACCGAAGCGCAGGAGCCTAGTGGGCCGGATATCGGGCGTGCTACGCAATTTCGGGGAGCGGCGGGGGTGCCGCAGGGCGAGTGAGCACCGGCCCAGACGGTACGATCCGTTGCGTCCGCGTGGGCCGAGGCGCCCGTGGCCGGGGCGAGCGGCGTGGCGGTGGTGCCGGCCGGGCGGAGCGTACGAGCCGTCGCGATCACGGCCGTGTCCCCCTTCGGGCGAATGTGGCGTAGGCGAGATCACGATTCGGGCAGGCGTGCGGAGCAGCACGTTTCACCCCGTGCCGCCCGCGCACCCGCCCGCACGCGGCCCGTCCCACCGCACGGCACACGACACGGCCCTCGATCAGGGAACTGATCAACGGATGGGACAGTCTTCATCACAGGGGCGCAAGAGCGAGCAGAGACGTACGGGAACGACGTACGACGCGAAACAGGAGTCCGTGCACGACATGAGTGACGAGCCTCAGCCGCAGCAGCCGAATCCGGGCTGGGCAGCGAGCCAGCCGCAGGCGCACGCCGACGGCGACCCGGGCACGCCCGCGGCCACGGCGGCCGGGAAACCGAAGCGGACCGGCTGGCGCCGGGCGATCCCGACCTGGCGCATGACGCTCGGCGGCTTCGTCATCGTCGTCCTGCTGCTGGTCGGCGGGTTCTTCCTGGGCTACTCGCTCGTGAAGATCCCCCCGGCCAACGCGCTCGCCACCAAGCAGGCCAACGTCTACCTGTACGCGGACGGCTCGGTGATCGCCCGCGACGGCGAGGTCAACCGGGAGAACGTCACCCTCCCTCAGATCTCCAAGCCCGCCCGGCACGCGATCCTGGCCGCCGAGGACCGCGACTTCTACACCGAGTCCGCCGTCGACCCCAAGGCCATGGTCCGCGCCGCCTGGAACACCGCCCTCGGCAAGGGCAAGCAGTCCGGCTCCACGATCACCCAGCAGTACGTGAAGAACTACTACCTGCGCCAGGAACAGACCGTCACGCGCAAGGCCAAGGAGTTCTTCATCTCGATCAAGCTGGACCGTGAGGTGAGCAAGGACCACATCCTGGAGGGCTACCTCAACACCAGCTACTTCGGCCGCAACGCCTACGGCATCCAGGCCGCCGCGCAGGCCTATTACGGCATGGACGCCAAGGACCTCGACCCGGCCCGCTCCGCCTACCTCGCCGCGCTCGTCAACGCCCCCAGCCAGTACGACGTCGTCGCGCACCCGGAGAACCGCAAGGCCGCCGAGTCCCGCTGGAACTACGTCCTGGACGGCATGGTCAAGAAGGGCTGGCTCAGCGAGTCGAAGCGGGCGGGCATGAAGTTCCCCATGCCGAAGGAGTCCACCCTCTCCACCGGCATGTCCGGGCAGCGCGGCTACATCGTCCGGATCGTCAAGGACTACCTCACCCAGAACAAGATCATCGACGAGAGCAAGCTCGACGCCGGCGGCTACCGCATCACGACCACCCTTCAGAAGGGCAAGCAGGACGCGTTCGTCAAGGCCGTCAACGACAAGCTGATGTCCAAGCTCGACAAGAAGAACAAGGTCGACACGTACGTCCGCGCGGGCGGCGCCTCCGTGGACCCGAAGACCGGCAAGGTCGTGGCGATGTACAACGGCATCGACTACGTCAAGCAGTACACGCCGAACGCCACCCGCAGGGACTTCCAGGTCGGCTCGACGTTCAAGCCGTTCGTGTTCACCTCGGCCGTCGAGAACCACTCGGAGACCCAGGACGGCCGCGTCATCACCCCGAACACGATCTACGACGGCACCAACAAGCGCTCCGTCCAGGGCTGGACCGGCGACCCCTACGCCCCCGAGAACGAGGACCAGCGCTCCTACGGCGACATCACCGTCACCGAGGCCACCGACAGGTCCGTGAACTCGGTGTACGCGCAGATGGCCGCCGACGTCGGCCCCGCGAAGGTCAAGCAGACCGCGATCGACCTCGGCGTCCCCGAGACCACCCCCGACCTCGCCGACGGTCCCGCCATCGCGCTCGGCACGGCCACCGCCAGCGTCCTCGACATGGCGGAGGCCTACGCCACGCTCGCCAACCACGGGCGGCACGGCACCTACACGATCGTCGAGAAGGTCACCAAGGGGGGCACGCCCGTCGAACTGCCCGAGCGGCGCACCCGGCAGGCCGTGAGCCGCGAGGCCGCCGACACCACCACCTCCATGCTGCGGAGCGTCGTCCAGAACGGCACGGCCTCCGCCGCGCAGGCCGCGGGACGCCCCGTCGCCGGCAAGACCGGCACCGCCGAGGAGGACACGGCGGCCTGGTTCGCGGGCTACACCCCCGACCTGGCCACCGTCGTCTCCGTCATGGGCCAGGACCCGGTCACCGCCGCCCACAAGTCGCTGTACGGCGCGATGGGCCTGCCGCGCATCAACGGCGGCGGGGCGCCGGCGGAGATCTGGACGCAGTTCACCCAGGACGCCCTCAAGGGCAAGCCCGTCAAGGAGTTCGACCTCAGGCTCCAGCCCGGCTCCGACGTCTCGCAGGCCCCCAGCAGCGAGGCCCCGGCCGACCCGACCACCGGCGGCACCACCGACGGCGGCACGACCACCGGAGGCGAGGAGACCGGCACCCAGGCGCCCGAGCAGAGCCCCAGCGCCCCCGAGGGGCAGACCGAGGGCCAGTCCGACGGCGGCACCACCGACGGCGGCACCGGCGGCGAGTCCCCTACGGGTGGCGGCACCGGGGACGGCGGCACCACCGACGGCGGGACGGCGGACGGCGGCACGGCCGACGGCGGCACCACGGAGGGCGGAGGCGGCGACACGAGCGACGGCGGCGCGACGGGCGGCCCGACCGGCCCCGGCTGGGGCGTGGTCCCGCAGACCGCCCGCCGCGAGTAGCGACGGATCAGTGACCGCTGGTCGCCTTCAGCCCCACCACGGCGACCAGCAGCAGGCACACGAAGAAGATCCGGGCGGCGGTCGCCGGCTCACCCAGCACCGCCATGCCGAACACCGCCGCCCCGGCCGCACCGATCCCCACCCACACGCCGTAGGCGGTTCCGATGGGAAGGGTCTTGGCGGCCTGCGACAGCAGCAGCATGCTGGCGACGATGCCCGCGCCGGTGAGCAGGCTGGGCAACGGACGGGTGAAGCCGTCGGTGTACTTCATGCCGACGGACCAGCCCACCTCCAGCAGACCGGCGACGACGAGCAGAACCCAGGCCATGACGGGCACCTCCGGGATACGGGCTGACGGTGTCGGTGCGTCGTCTTTGCCTTGATCCCGGTACGGCGCGTCTCGTCGGGGTCCCTCCAACGTAGCAAAGCCCCACGGCACGGCGCAGGGGCCGGTGACGGTGGTCACCGGCCCCTGCGCCACGGGTCCTAGAGGTACAGGCCCGTCGAGTCCTCGGCGCCCTCGAACCGGTCCGCGGCCACGGCGTGCAGATCACGCTCGCGCATCAGCACGTACGCGATCCCCCGCACCTCGACCTCGGCGCGGTCCTCCGGGTCGAAGAGCACCCGGTCGCCCGCCTCCACCGTCCGCACGTTCTGCCCGACCGCGACGACCTCGGCCCACGCCAGCCGCCGGCCGACCGCCGCCGTGGCGGGGATCAGGATGCCGCCGCCGGAACGCCGCTCGCCCTCGCTGGTGTCCTGCCGCACGAGTACGCGGTCGTGCAGCATCCGGATCGGCAGCTTGTCCGGATGGGTACTGTGCTCGTTTCTCTTGGCGCTCACGCCCTGAAACCTACCTGTCTTCCCCGCAAACGTACGCAGTCGGGTCAGCCCTTGCGCCGCCGCGTGCTGACCGCGAGCAGCCCGACCACGCCCACGACGACGAGCGCGACGGGCACGACCCGCTCCAGCCGGGGCGCGCCGTCCTCGTCCACGAAGCGAGCGCGCACATCGGTGACGGCCCGGTTGACCCCCACATACGCCCGTCCGAGGGTGTGATCAATGTTGGAAGCGACCTTGGCCTTGGCATCCCCGACGATCGTCTTGGGGTGCACGCGCACCCCGATCTCGTCGAGGGTCTCGGCCAGGGTCGCGCGGCGGCGCCTGATGTCCGCCTCGATCTGCGCCGGGGTCCTGGAGTCCGCCGTGTCCGCCACCGTGTCGCCTCCGAAGTCGGTGTGAAGCCTGTGCAGGACAGTCTGTCAGCTCCACGGGTCATCACACTGTCAGCACCCCCGGTTACGCTGGCCAGATGAGCGAGCGACTCCAGCCGGGGGACGTGGCCCCCGCCTTCACCCTGCCCGACGCCGACGGCACCGAGGTGTCCCTGTCGGACCACAAGGGCCGCAAGGTCATCGTGTACTTCTACCCGGCCGCCCTCACGCCCGGCTGCACGAAGCAGGCCTGCGACTTCACCGACAACCTGGAGCTGCTGGCGGGCGCGGGCTACGACGTCATCGGCATCTCCCCCGACAAGCCGGAGAAGCTGGCCAAGTTCCGCGACAAGGAGTCCTTGAAGGTCACGCTGCTGGCCGACCCGGACAAGCAGGTCCTGGAGTCCTACGGCGCCTTCGGCGAGAAGAAGCTGTACGGCAAGACGGTCGTCGGCGTCATCCGCTCCACCATCGTGGTGGACGAGGAGGGCAAGGTCGAACGCGCCCTGTACAACGTCAAGGCCACGGGCCACGTCGCCAAGATCATCAAGGATCTGGGAGTCTGAGGACGTTGCCCGACCAGTAGCATGGCCGGGCAACGCCAGGCGGCCGTGGTGGAACTGGCAGTCACGCTGGGTTTAGGTCCCAGTGGGGTAACTCCCGTGAGGGTTCGAGTCCCTCCGGCCGCACCAGAGTTCAGCCGAGCAGCTCGCGCACGACGGGCACCAGCGCCCGGAAGGCCTTCCCCCGGTGGCTGATCGCGTTCTTCTCCTGGGGGGTCAGTTCGGCGCACGTACGCCGCTCCCCCTCCGGCTGGAGGATCGGGTCGTAGCCGAAGCCGCCCGTGCCCGTCGGTTCGTGGCGGAGGGTGCCGCGGAGCTGTCCCTCGACCACCCTCTCCGTGCCGTCGGGCAGGGCCAGTGCCGCCGCGCAGGCGAAGTGGGCGCCGCGGTGCTCGTCGGCGATGTCCGAGAGCTGGGCGAGGAGCAGGTCCAGGTTGGCCTTGTCGTCGCCGTGCCGGCCGGCCCAGCGGGCGGAGAAGATGCCGGGGGCGCCGTTGAGGACGTCCACGCAGAGGCCCGAGTCGTCGGCGACGGCAGGGAGGCCCGTCGCCTGTGACAGGGCGTGGGCCTTGAGGAGGGCGTTCTCCGCGAAGGTGACCCCGGTTTCCTTGACGTCGGGGATGTCCGGGTAGGCGTCGGCGCCGACGAGTTCGTGGGGCAGCCCGGCTTCGGCGAGGATCGCGCGAAGTTCGGTGATCTTCCCTGCGTTACGGGTGGCGAGGATCAGGCGACTCATGAGCCCCAGTATTGCGGGGGCTGTGGGCCGCGCCCCCTCAGGGGCGCGGGGAACTGCGCGAGCGACCACGGCGCACCCGCGCGCGGTCACCGTCCCGCGGTGCTACGGCGTGCACACCTTCGTCAACTCGCCCGCCGCGTCCGTGACCGGGCTGATGTCGGGCGTCTGGTCGCCGTTCTCGACGGCCCCCTGAACCTCGATCAGAGCCTTGCGCATGTCCTGGGTCGCCTTGTCCAGGTCGGCGTTGTCCGTCTTGTCGCCGATCTTGTCGAGGTTGTCGCCGATGGACTGGATGGACTCGTCGATCTGCGTCGGGTCGTTCGACGCGTTGTCCACGGCCTGCTGGAGCTCGGTCACGCTGTCGGCGACGGCTTCCGCGGTCTGGACGCAGTCGAGTGCCTTGTTGACGGCGTCGCAGCCGGTGGTGAGTCCGGCGGTCAGCGCGACGGCCGCCAGGGTGGCGGCGACGGCTGCGGTGCGGCGTCGGCGGCTCGCGGCCATGGAGCGGTCCCTCTCGTTCGGCGGGCCGGTCGGGCCCGCGTGGCTGGCCGGGCGCGCGGGGATGAGCCGTGCGCCCGTACCCCTTCAGACGCGAGTGTGCTCGGCTCGGTTGCCCGGGCCGAGCACCTGTCTTGGTATGCCCTTTACTTATCGGGGGCGGCTTACTTCTCGGAGCGGCTTACTTCTGGGAGCGCTCACTTCGCGAGGACGGCGTCGAGTGCGGTGCGCTGGTGGGCGGCGAGATCGGCGCAGCCGGCGACGGCGAGGTCGAGGAGGGCGTTCAGTTCGTCACGGTCGAAGGGCTCGGCCTCGGCGGTGCCCTGGACCTCGACGAAGCGGCCGTCGCCGGTGCAGACGACGTTCATGTCGGTGTCGGCCTTGACGTCTTCCTCGTAGCAGAGGTCGAGGAGGGGGACACCGCCGACGATGCCGACGGAGACGGCGGAGACGGTGCCGGTGAGGGGCTTGCGGCCGGCCTTGATGAGCTTCTTGCCCTGGGCCCAGGCGACGGCGTCGGCCAGTGCCACGTAGGCGCCGGTGATCGCGGCCGTGCGGGTGCCGCCGTCGGCCTGGAGGACGTCGCAGTCGAGGACGATGGTGTTCTCGCCGAGGGCCTTGTAGTCGATGACGGCGCGCAGGGACCGGCCGATGAGGCGGCTGATCTCGTGGGTGCGGCCGCCGATGCGGCCCTTGACGGACTCGCGGTCGCCGCGGGTGTTGGTGGCGCGGGGCAGCATGGAGTACTCGGCGGTGACCCAGCCTTCGCCGCTGCCCTTGCGCCAGCGCGGGACGCCTTCGGTGACGGAGGCGGTGCAGAAGACCTTGGTGTCGCCGAAGGAGACCAGGACGGAGCCTTCGGCGTGCTTGCTCCAGCCGCGCTCGATGGTGATGGGGCGGAGCTGCTGGGGGGTGCGGCCGTCGATTCGAGACATGCGGCTGAGCCTATCCGTACGTGCGGAAGGCCCCTCCCGCGGTGGGAGGGGCCCTTGGTGCGGTGGGGTGTCAGGGGGTGAAGCCCGGGACGATCCCCGCCCTTCACATCATGTCTTCGATGTCCGCGGCGATGGGGTCGGCGTCGGTGCCGATGACGACCTGGATCGCGGTGCCCATCTTGACGACGCCGTGGGCGCCGGCGGCCTTCAGGGCGGCCTCGTCGACCTTGGCGGGGTCGACGACCTCGGTCCGCAGGCGGGTGATGCAGCCTTCGACCTCTTCGATGTTGTCGATGCCGCCGAGCCCGGCAACGATCTTCTCAGCCTTGCTGGCCATGTTCGTTCTCCCTGATCCGAACCGCTTTGTCGCAGTAACCCACAGTTGGCCCAACTTCGCGAGCGGCCATGTCGTGTGTGCCGAAGGATGGCGTCCATCGGCGCGACCGTCGAACGACTGGTCTACACCACGAGTATGCCTCCCGACAAAGGGGACCGGAATGAGTGCCGACAGCCCTGCCGGCGCCGAGGCCGCCGTCAGCCCCGCCCGCGTGCGCTGGAACCGGCTGTTCCAGGGGTTGCAGAAGATGGGCCGCAGCCTTCAGCTGCCGATCGCGGTGCTGCCGGCGGCGGGGATCCTCAACCGGCTGGGGCAGCCGGACGTGTTCGGGGACGACGGTCTCGGCTGGACGAACGTCTCGAAGGTGATGGCGGGGGCGGGCGGAGCGCTGCTGGACGGGTCGCTGGGGCTGCCGCTGCTGTTCTGCGTGGGCGTTGCGATCGGGATGGCGAAGAAGTCGGACGGTTCGACGGCGCTGGCGGCGGTGGTGGGGTTCCTCGTGTACTTCACGGTGCTGCGGCAGTTCCCCGAGGACTGCCCCGAGGGGTCGGTGGCGGTGCCGAACGTCGGGTGTCGGATGACCGACGGGGACCGGGAGGTCACGGCGTTCGCGTTCCAGAATCCGGGAGTCTTCGGCGGGATCGTGATGGGACTGCTGGCGGCGTTCTTCTGGGTCCGGTTCCACCGGACGCGGCTGGTGGACTGGCTGGGCTTCTTCAACGGGCGGCGGCTGGTGCCGATCATCATGGCGTTCGTGGCGATCGCGTTCGCCGCGCTGTGCCTGTGGGTGTGGCCGCCGGTCGGTGACGCGCTGGAGAGCTTCAGTGACTGGATGGACGGGCTGGACGCGTGGGGCGCCGGCGTGTTCGGGGTGGCGAACCGGGCGTTGCTGGTGGTGGGGCTGCACCAGTTCCTGAACGTGCCCATCTGGTTCCAGTTCGGCTCGTTCACGAAGCCGGACGGGACGGTGGTGCACGGCGACATCAACATGTTCCTGGCGGGGGATCCGGATGCCGGCCAGTTCACTTCGGGGTTCTTCCCGATCATGATGTTCGCGCTGCCGGCGGCGGCGCTGGCGATCACGCACTGCGCGCGGCCCGACCGGCGCAAGGAGGTCGGTGGCCTGATGCTGTCGGTGGCACTGACGTCGTTCGTCACGGGCATCACGGAGCCGATCGAGTACTCGTTCCTGTTCGTCGCGCCGGCGCTGTACGTGGTGCACGCGCTGTTGACGGGGGCCTCGATGGCGGTGACGTGGGGGCTGGGTGTGCATGACGGGTTCAGCTTCTCGGCGGGGCTGATCGACTACGTCATCAACTGGAATCTGGCGACCAGACCGTGGCTGATCGTCCCCATCGGGCTGGGGTTCGCGCTCCTCTACTACGTGATCTTCCGGTTCGCGATCACGAAGTTTGACCTGAGGACTCCGGGGCGTGAGCCCGCCGAAGAGGTCGAGGACAGCGCCAAGGCGTGATCGTCGCAGTGGGTGGAATTGGCGGGTTCCACTCGTTCGGCCTACCGTGCTACAACTGGTCTACACCACTCACCGGTGGAGGTCGCGCGGCGATGACCGCGTTCCCCTTTCTTTGAGACGCCGCCGTCCCCCTTACACATGCTTCCTGGGCGGCGCCGTGCCCCCTGGAGGAAGTTCATGTCCACAGACACTGCCGCGCCCGCGAGCCCGAAGAAGGGCTCGGCCGTGATGGCCGTCATGCAGCGGATCGGCCGCAGCCTGATGCTGCCCGTCGCGGTGCTCCCCGCTGCCGCCCTGCTGGTCCGCCTGGGCAACGACGACATGCTGGGCCGTCCCGAGTTCCCCGCGTTCCTGACGAAGATCGCGAGCTTCATGGCCGCGGGCGGCAACGCCATCCTCGACAACATGGCGCTGCTGTTCGCCGTGGGCATCGCGATCGGCTTCGCCAAGAAGTCGGACGGCTCCACGGCGCTCGCCGCCGTCACCGGCTACCTGGTCTTCCAGCGGGTGCTCGCCACCTTCACCGACCCGAACCAGCCGAAGGTGCCGACCGCCGTCGACGGCAAGGTCGTCATGGTGGAGAAGGCGGTCAACGCCGGTGTCCTCGGCGGCGTGGTCATGGGCATCGTCGTCGCCCTGCTCTACCAGCGCTTCTACCGCACCAAGCTGCCCGACTGGGCCGGCTTCTTCGGCGGCCGCCGCCTGGTTCCGATCCTGTCGGCCTTCGCGGGCCTGATCATCGGCATCGTCTTCGGATACATCTGGCCGGTCCTCGGCGCGGGCCTGCACAACTTCGGTGAGTGGCTGGTCGGTTCCGGCGCGGTGGGCGCGGGCATCTTCGGTGTCGCCAACCGTGCGCTGATCCCGGTCGGCATGCACCACCTGCTGAACTCCTTCCCGTGGCTCCAGGCCGGCGAGTACGAGGGCAAGAACGGTGACATCGCCCGCTTCCTCGCCGGCGACCCGACCGCCGGGCAGTTCATGACCGGCTTCTTCCCGATCATGATGTTCGCCCTGCCGGCCGCCTGCCTCGCGATCGTGCACTGTGCCCGGCCCGAGCGCCGCAAGGTCGTCGGCGGCATGATGTTCTCCCTCGCGCTGACCTCGTTCGTCACCGGTGTCACCGAGCCGATCGAGTTCACCTTCATGTTCATCGCCCCGGTGCTCTACGCGATCCACGCCGTGCTCACCGGTGTCTCGATGGCCCTGACCTGGGCCCTGGGGATGAAGGACGGCTTCGGCTTCTCGGCCGGCGCGATCGACTTCGCTCTGAACCTCGGCATCGCGACCAACCCGTGGGGCCTGGCGCTGGTCGGTCTGTGCTTCGCGGCGGTGTACTACGTGGTGTTCCGCTTCGCGATCACCAAGTTCAACCTGCCGACGCCGGGCCGCGAGTCCGACGAGGAGCTCGCCGAGTTGCAGAAGGCCGAGGCCAAGTAGGCCCGCGCCACGCAGGAGGCCCCGGAACCCCAGCGGGTTCCGGGGCCTTCGCGTGTGCGGGCGCCGGGGCCTAGATCTCGTACGTCTGCCGGGGCGCTGCGAGGTCCACCGGACCGTCGTACACCTCGCGGGCGTCGGCGAGGTTGACCTGGGGGTCCGTCCACGGCGGGACGTGGGTGAGGACCAGGCGGCGGGCTCCGGCCCGGGCCGCCGTCTCACCCGCCTCGCGGCCGTTGAGGTGCAGGTCGGGGATGTTCTCCTTGCCGTGCGTGAAGGCCGCCTCGCACAGGAACAGGTCGGCGTCCCGGGCGAGTTCGTCCAGCGCGGCGCTCACGCCGGTGTCACCGGAGTACGTCAGGACCGTGCCGCCGTGCTCGATCCGGATGCCGTAGGCCTCCACCGGGTGGGCGACCCGCTCGGTGTGCACCGTGAACGGGCCGATCTCGAAGGTGGACGGCTTGACCGTGTGGAAGTCGAAGACCTCGCTCATGGAGGAGGCGGAGGGGGTGTCCGCGTAGGCGGTGGTCAGCCGGTGTTCCGTGCCTTCGGGACCGAAGACGGGGAGTGGATCGCAGCGGCCGCCGTCGTGGCGGTAGTAGCGCGCGACGAAGTACGCGCACATGTCGATGCAGTGGTCGGCGTGCAGATGGCTGAGGAAGATCGCGTCGAGGTCGTAGAGACCGCAGTGGCGCTGCAACTCGCCCAGGGCACCGTTGCCCATGTCGAGAAGCAGCCGGAAGCCGTCGGCCTCGACGAGGTAGCTCGAGCAGGCCGATTCCGCGGACGGGAACGACCCCGAGCAGCCGACGACGGTGAGCTTCATGAAGCAGAAACCTCCGCTGGCGGGATAAGTCTGAGAGGGGCGTCGGGGGTCGTGCGGTTCGTCGAGCGTAAGGCGCAAAACCTCCGTTAGCTCCTCCACAAAGGCCTGTTGTGGGCGAACTCACCTGTGGTGTCACCGGTTCGGCTGGCACGGCCGTCAGGTGATCCTCGTGAGGGGGGCGCGCGGCAGGGGCGGCGCCGGTAACGTCTCAGTATGGACACGTCCTGGTGGCTGGCGCTCGCCGCGGTGGTACTGCTCGCGCTCGTCGCCACGCTCGTCGACGGCTGGGGCCGGGGCCGGCGGCCGTCCGCCCGGCGGGTCCGGACGGCGGTACCGGCCGCCGTGCCGGAGGGCCGGCCGCAGCCGGCGGAGATCTGGTGGGCCGATGTGCCTTACGAGGACGAGGCTCGCACGAAGGACCGCCCCTGCCTGGTGCTGGCGGTGCGCGGGGAGCGGGCGACGGTCGCGAAGATCACCACCCGGTTCCGGGGCGAGCACACCGGGGTGATCCCGCTGCCCCCGGGGTCGGTGGGTGACGTCCGGGCCCGCGCGAGTTTCCTGGAGACGGACGAGCTGCGGGAGGTCCCGGTGTGGGGTTTCCGGCGGCGGGTCGGCGTGGTGGATCCGGCGCTGTGGGACCGGGTGCGGTACCTGGCGGGCTGAGCAACCGCGAAGGGCTGGAGTCGTGGACTCCAGCCCTTCGGGTGTCGGGTCTCGCCGTCGGTCACGCCCAGAGCTGGCCCTGGACCGTGTCGATGGCCTCCTCCGTGGTGGCCGCCGTGTAGACGCCCGTCGAGAGGTACTTCCAGCCGCCGTCGGCGACGACGAAGACGATGTCGGCGCTCTCCCCCGCCTTGACGGCCTTCTTGCCGACGCCGATCGCGGCGTGCAGCGCGGCGCCCGTGGACACGCCGGCGAAGATGCCCTCCTGCTGGAGCAGCTCGCGGGTGCGGGTGACCGCGTCCGCCGAGCCGACCGAGAAGCGGCTGGTGAGGACGGACGCGTCGTACAGCTCGGGGACGAAGCCCTCGTCGAGGTTGCGCAGGCCGTAGACCAGGTCGTCGTAGCGCGGTTCGGCCGCGACGATCTGGACGTCCGGCTTGTGTTCGCGCAGGAAGCGGCCGACGCCCATGAGGGTGCCGGTGGTGCCGAGGCCGGCCACGAAGTGCGTGACGGACGGCAGGTCCGCGAGGATCTCGGGGCCCGTCGTGGCGTAATGGGCGCCCGCGTTGTCCGGGTTGCCGTACTGGTAGAGCATCACCCAGTCGGGGTGCTCGGCCGAGAGCTCCTTGGCGACGCGCACGGCGGTGTTGGAACCGCCCGCCGCCGGGGAGGAGATGATCTCCGCGCCCCACATGCCCAGCAGGTCCCGGCGTTCCTGCGAGGTGTTCTCCGGCATCACGCAGACGATGCGGTAGCCCTTGAGTTTCGCCGCCATGGCCAGGGAGATGCCGGTGTTGCCCGACGTCGGCTCCAGGATGGTGCAGCCCGGGGTCAGGCGGCCGTCCTTCTCCGCCTGCTCGATCATGTGCAGGGCCGGACGGTCCTTGACCGATCCCGTCGGGTTGCGGTCCTCCAGCTTCGCCCAGATGCGGACGTCGGCGGACGGCGACAGCCGCGGCAGGCGCACCAGGGGGGTGTTGCCGACCGCGGCCAGGGGGGAGTCGTAGCGCATCGGTGATCAGACCATGCCGCCGGCCACGGCCGGCAGGATCGTGACGTTGTCCCCGTCCGACAGCTTGGTGTTGATGCCGTCGAGGAAGCGGACGTCCTCGTCGTTCAGGTAGACGTTGACGAAGCGGCGCAGCTGCTCGCCGTCCACGATGCGGGCGCGGATCCCGGCGTGCCGGGTCTCGAGGTCGGTGAACAGGTCGGCGAGGGTGTCACCGCTGCCCTCCACCGCCTTCTGACCGTCGGTGTAGGTGCGGAGGATGGTCGGGATGCGGACCTCGATGGCCATGGCTTCAGGGCTCCTGTCGGGAGTAGTCGGTCGGGGCGCGCGGCAGCGCAGGAACAGCGGGGTGGTGCGTGTGTGCGGCGCCGCGGCTCACGGCCGTACGGCGGCAGGGACCTGCGTCAACAGATGGCGCTGGCGAGCCTGCACAGGTCGACGTGCAGCCGCGCCACGAGCAGCTCGCCCGGCGTCTTGTCGCTCACGTCGTGGAAAACCATGGGCTCATCGTATCGATTCCCGGTCCGGGTTCTGGAATGTGATCCCACATGGCGGACGTTTCCGGGTCGGGGAGTGAGACCGTGCTGTTCAGGCGTCCTCAGTATGCCTCGACGACCTGGACTTCCTCCTCCGTGACCTCGCCCTCGACGATCCGGAAGGAGCGGAACTGGAACTCGCCGGCGCCGTCGGTGTCGGCGGTGGAGACGAGGACGTAGTGGGCTCCCGGCTCGTTCGCGTAGGAGATGTCGGTGCGCGAGGGGTAGGCCTCGGTGGCGGTGTGGGAGTGGTAGATGACCACCGGCTCCTCGTCGCGGTCGTCCATCTCGCGGTAGAGCTTGAGCAGGTCGCCGGAGTCGAACTCGTAGAACGTGGGCGACATGGCCGCGTTGAGCATGGGGATGAACCGCTCGGGGCGGTCCGAGCCCGCCGGGCCGGCGACGACGCCGCACGCCTCGTCGGGGTGGTCCTTGCGCGCGTGGGCGACGATCTGGTCGACGAGGGCCTGGGTGATGGTCAGCATGCTCGTCAGGATAAGCAGAAGGGCCGTTCCGTACCGAGGGTTGGTACGGAACGGCCCATATGCCGGACGCCCTGAGCGGCAGCCGCAGGGAGTGCCACGAGTAGTCCCTGCGGCTGGGCGTCCCGCGGGTTGGTCAGCCGACCTTCTCGAACTCCGCGTCGCCGCGGCGCTCGGTGAGCTGCGGGTTGCGGCGCTTGAGCACCGCCCAGCCGACGCCGAGGGCGACGGCCCAGCCGGCCGCGACGTACAGGCAGACCCGTGCGTCCTTGTCGTACGCGATCATGCAGGTCACGCCGATGAGGAAGAGCAGCGCGACCCAGCTGAAGAGCGCACCGCCGGGAGCGGGGAAGGACGAGGCGCGCAGCCGGCCCGCGTCGACCGCGGAGCGGTAGCGGATGTGGCTCACCAGGATCATCATCCAGGTCCAGATGCCGGCCGCGGTGGCGACGGAGGTGACGTAGAGGAACGCCTTCTCCGGGACGACGTAGTTCAGGACGACGCCGATGCCCATGAGCGCGACGGAGACGGTGATGCCGACGGCGGGCGTCTTGCGGGCGTTGAGCTTGCCGAATGCCTGCGGCGCCTCACTGTTGGAAGCCAGGTCGCGCAGCATCCGGCCGGTCGAGTACATGCCCGAGTTGCAGGAGGACAGGGCCGCGGTGAGCACCACGAAGTTCACGATGCCCGCGGCGAGCGGGATGCCGATCTCGCCGAAGGCGTGCACGAAGGGGCTCTCGCCGGCGGAGAACTCGGTCCACTTGACGACGGACAGGATCACCAGCAGGGCGCCGACGTAGAAGACGATGATCCGCCAGGGCAGGGTGTTGATGGCCTTGGGCAGGGTCTTCTCGGGGTTCTCGGACTCACCGGCGGTGACGCCGACGAGCTCGACGGCGAGGTAGGCGAACATGACGCCCTGGAGCGTCATCAGGCTGGAGCCGATGCCGTTCGGGAAGAAGCCGTCGTGCGCCCAGAGGTTGGACACGGTGGCGGTGTCACCGGCGTCGGAGAAGCCGAGGGTGAGCACGCCGAGACCGATGACGATCATGCCGATGATGGCCGTGACCTTGATCATCGAGAACCAGAACTCGACCTCGCCGAAGATCTTGACGGAGATCAGGTTGACGCCGAAGAGCACCACCAGGAACACCAGGGCGCTGACCCACTGGGGGATCTCCGGGAACCAGAAGTGGATGTAGATCGCGGCGGCCGTGAGTTCGGCCATGCCGGTGACCACCCACATGAGCCAGTACGTCCAGCCCGTGACGAACCCGAAGAACGGGCCGAGGAACTCACGGGCGTACTCGGCGAAGGAGCCGGAGACGGGCCGGTAGAGGAGCAGCTCGCCCAGGGCCCGCATGATGAAGAAGATCACGACGCCGGCGAGGGCGTACATGAGGATGATGCTGGGTCCCGCCTTGGCGATGTTCGCTCCGGCACCCATGAACAGGCCGACGCCGATGGCGCCGCCGATCGCGATCATCTGGACCTGGCGACTGCCCAGTCCCCGCTCGTACCCCTCTTCGGGCACGTTTTCCGTGTCGACCTGCGCAGAGGTCATGTGTGGTGCGCCTTTCTCCATGCCGACCCGGGCCTCTCGTCGGCCTCGGATCGGGTTTCGATCCCCCCGGAATGATGGAGTTGAGCGGGCCCGAAAGCGCGCTCGTGCCTGGCCGGCGGTTGCCGGCTCGGTGGCGCACCCGGCCGAACATTCGGGTGGTGTTCTGCCGGGCGGTCGTGAAGATTTATCACGGCCGCAACACTGATCACAGGGGTGGGATGTGGCACACCGCACAGGGAAAAGCGGACAAAAAGCTTTCGAGGGGGCCATAGAAGGCGGGTGCGGTGACGGGATCGTTATCCGGATTTGAGTGTCCTCTGAGCGAACACCAATCGGTCACCCGCCGGTCACAGAACCTGCACTGATCAGGCCATAAGGGTTCCGACCAGCGTCTCCTGGAGTCCACCGAGCCACAGGTAGGCCATCACCATCGGCTTGCGCGGGTCCGTGTCCGGGAGGCGGTAGAGGAGGTCGGTGTCCTCGTCGTCGGTGATCTCCAGCCGCGAGCCGATCGCGAGCCGCAGGTCGTTCAGGGCGCCCAGCCACTGCTGCGACTCCGCCGGCGACAGCTTCAGCACCGCGCCGCCCTCACCGGCCGAGGCCGAGGAAAGCGCGTCGAGGGAGCGGATCACCGCGAGGGCACTGTCCCGCTTGCCGGCCCGCAGGTCGTTCTCGGTGTAGCGCCGGAACTCCGCGGAGTACGCCTTCTGCTCCTCGGCGTCCCGCGGCGAGGCGGGCTGCTCCGGGTCGCTGTAGGCGTCCGGGAAGAGCCGCCTCAGGACCGGGTCGCTGGGCGGTTCGCTGGGGCCCTCGGCGAACAGGTCGGCGAGCGGGTCGCCGCTGTCCTCGGCGGGGCCGGGGCCGATGAGCTCCAGGAGCTGGACGGCCAGCGACCGGATGATGGAGATCTCGACGTCGTCGAGGGCGACGGCCGCGCCGCCGCCGGGGAGCGGTTCGAAGGTTCCGGGCATGAACGCCTTTTCGCTGCTGGGCGGGGTGCTGGCTACTTGCGGTCCTGCTGGAGGGTGGCCCACAGGCCGTAGCCGTGCATGGCCTGCACGTCGCGTTCCATCTCCTCGCGGCTGCCGCTGGAGACGACCGCCCGGCCCTTGTGGTGGACGTCGAGCATGAGCTTGGTGGCCTTGTCCTTGGAGTAGCCGAAGTACGACTGGAAGACGTACGTCACGTAGCTCATGAGGTTGACCGGGTCGTTGTGGACGATGGTGACCCACGGGACGTCCGGCTCGGGTACGGCGAAGACCTCCTCCGCCGACTCGGTGCGTTCGATCTCCAGGGGCGCGGGTGACGTCACACTGCCCATGCTGCCACCCGAGGGGGGTAGTCGCACAAACGGGCCTGGCCGCAAGGCGATCGCGTGTCCGCGGACCGCAATCGTCAGATTGACGAAATGGGGGTACGCTCCAGAGCATGAACACAGCGGACCTTGGGCTGCCGGTGGATGTCCCCTCGACGGCTCTCTTCACGGACCAGTACGAGCTGACGATGCTGCGCGCCGCCCTGACGGCCGGCACGGCCGAGCGGCGGAGCGTGTTCGAGGTCTTCACCCGGCGCCTGCCCGACGGGCGCCGCTACGGCGTCGTGGGCGGCACCGGCCGGGTGCTGGACGCGGTGGAGAACTTCCGCTTCGACACGGCCGTGCTGAACTTCCTGCGCGAGCGGGAGATCGTCGACGAGGAGACCCTCCAGTGGCTCGCCGGCTACCGGTTCCGCGGCGACATCTGGGGCTATCCCGAGGGCGAGGTGTACTTCCCGGGCTCGCCGATCATGCGGGTCGAGGGCACCTTCGCCGAGTGCGTGCTGCTGGAGACGGTGATCCTGTCGATCCTCAACCACGACTCGGCGATCGCCGCGGCCGCCTCGCGCATGTCGGCGGCGGCCGGCGAGCGGCCGCTGATCGAGATGGGCGCCCGGCGCACCCACGAGCTGGCGGCGGTGGCGGCCTCCCGGGCCGCCTACGTCGGCGGTTTCGCGACCACCTCCGACCTGGCGGCCGGCTTCCGCTACGGCATCCCGACCGTCGGCACCTCCGCGCACGCCTTCATCCTGCTGCACGACAGCGAGCGGGACGCCTTCCAGGCCCAGGTGAACACGCTGGGCCGGGGCACCACGCTGCTGGTGGACACCTACGACGTCGCCGAGGCGGTCCGCACGGCCGTCGAGGTCGCCGGGACCGAGCTGGGCGCGGTGCGGATCGACTCGGGTGACCTGCTGCTGGTGGCGCACCGGGTGCGCCAGCAGCTCGACGAGCTGGGCGCGAGGGACACGAAGATCGTCGTGACCTCGGACCTGGACGAGTACGCGATCGCCTCGCTGGCCGCGGCGCCGGTGGACGCCTACGGCGTCGGGACGCAGCTGGTGACCGGCTCCGGCCACCCCACCTCCTCGATGGTCTACAAGCTGGTCGCGCGGGCCGAGTCCGTGGATCCGAAGGCGCCGCTGGTGCCGGTGGCGAAGAAGTCCAGCGGCGGCAAGACGTCGATCGGCGGACGCAAGTGGGCCGCGCGGCGGGTGGACTCCCACGGGGTCGCCGAGGCCGAGGTGATCGGGACCGGGCCGGTGCCGGCCGGGCTCGCGGAGCGGCAGCTGCTGGTGGAGCTGGTCAAGGGCGGCGAGGTGGTGGCGCGCGAGCCCCTGGACACGGCGCGCGAGCGGCACACGAGGGCGCGCGCGAGTCTCCCGATGTCCGCCACGCAGCTCTCGCGCGGGGAGCCCGTCCTTCCCACGGAGTACCTGCACGAGAGCTCGGGTAGCTAATGGCGTGTGCCGTGACGCGCCGACCCTTGCCCCCTCCCGTCCGCTCCCCTCTGTCAATAGGCTCGGTGGTCCAACGGCCGGGCTTGCCGACCTCATAGCCGAAGGACACCGACCATGCGCCGCGCCTTGATCGTCGTCGATGTGCAGAACGACTTCTGCGAGGGGGGCAGCCTCGCGGTGAGCGGTGGTGCCGATGTGGCCGCCGCCGTCACGGAGCTGATCGGGCAGGCGGCCGGGTCCGGCTACCAGCACGTCGTGGCCACCCGCGACCACCACATCGCCCCCGGCGGCCACTTCTCCGCCAACCCGGACTACGCCCGCTCCTGGCCCGCGCACTGCGTCGCCGGCACGGAGGGCGTCGGCTTCCACCCGAACTTCGCCCCCGCCGTCGCCTCCGGCTCGATCGACGCGGTGTTCGACAAGGGGGCGTACTCGGCGGCCTACAGCGGTTTCGAGGGCACGGACGAGAACGGCACGCCCCTGGCCGACTGGCTGCGCTCGCGCGACGTCACCGAGGTCGACGTGGTCGGCATCGCCACGGACCACTGCGTGCGCGCCACGGCCCTCGACGCCGCCCGCGAGGGCTTCCGTACGCAGGTCCTGCTGGACCTGACGGCCGGGGTGGCCCAGGAGAGCACCGAGCGGGCCCTGGAGGAGCTGCGCCAGGCGGGCGTGGAGCTGTCGGGCAAGCCGGTCGTGCAGTAGCCCCGGCGCCCAGCGGGGCGTCCGCCGGTCAGGTCTGGGCCGTCGGGCGCCTGAGGAGCGCTCTGATCGGCCGCCACAGTTCCTGCGCGAGGTCCGGGCTCGCCACGACACCGTTGTCGGGGGCCGTGCGCCATATGAGGCCGTCCGGGTGGTGCAGGACCGCCGTGATCTCGTCGGGGGTCGGCGGGGCGGCGTTGCCGCGCAGGTAGACCGACCGCAGACCGAGGTTGCGGAGCCTGGTCAGGGCCCGGGCCCGGTTCACCGAGTGGACGAGGACGCGGACGGCGCCGGGACCGTCGGCGGCGGGGCTGGGCAGGTTCAGTGCCACCACCACCGTGCCGTTCGGCAGCTTGCAGAAGCCTCCTGCGGCCATGCGCTCATCCCCCCGTGTCGGTCGGTGTCAATAAGAGAGCCACAGGACGCACCTAAACACGGATCGGCGGTGACCCGCCAGTGGGTCACCGCCGATCATGCTCTGACCTGCAAGGATGCGGATTACCTACCCGCGGCGCCGACCTCCAGCTCGATCGTCGAGCCGTCCTTGGCCTCCTTGAGGATCTTGATCTTCGTGTTGGTGTCAGTGATCTTGACACCCGCGGTGGGGTTCGACTCGTCGTAGTAGGTGTTCTTCCGGTCGTTGAAGACCGAGACGCCCTTCGACCCCGGGATGTACTTCGCCACGTCCGCCTTGTGCAGCGTCATGCCGTCGGTGCGGTAGAGGCTGAACGGCGAGTCGTAGGCCTGGATGCGGTTGCGCATCAGCGTGCCGTCGGTCCACTTCAGCGCGGTGGGGTGCGAGTCGATCGGCAGGACAAGACCGGTGCCCTTGTGCTGGCTGGTGTTGTTGTCGACCTGGGAGGTGTCCCACTTCCAGATCAGCAGGCCGTTCTGGTACGCGTAGTGCTCCACCCAGTCCGGGCGCGCCGTGAAGCCGAAGTTGTACGGGCCGGTCTTCAGCGTCTTGTCGTACGACACGTACTGCCGGTTCTCGGCGATGTAGTACTGCGCGTAGTCCTTGGTGAAGGACGCGCCGATGCGGGAGAAGCCGGTGGCCTTCCACGCGGCGTCCGCGCTCTCGGCGTTGTCGGAGAAGACGGGCGCGCCGTCGGCCGTCACCGTGATCGCGTCGGCCGCGAAGCCCTTCTGGGCCACGCCGCCGTCGGTCTGGTAGCGGAAGCGCAGGTCGATCTTCTTGCCCGCGTAGGCGTCGAGCGGGAAGGCGAGCTTCTTGTAGCCGTCGACCGTGCCGGTCAGGACCGGCTTGTCGCTGGCGTCACGCGGAATCGGCTGACCGTCCACCGTGCCGTCGACAGCGGTCCAGTTGGCGCCGCCGTCGGTCGAGACCTCGGTGTAGAGGAAGTCGTAGTTGGCCTCGATGTCGTACCAGCCGTCGAGGGTCAGCTGCGCCTTCGACGTGCCGGTCAGGTCGACCGTACGCGTCAGGGAGTTCTTGAGGTTGTCGCCGCTGCCGCTCCACCACTGCGTCTTGCCCTCGGCGGGGGTGACGACCTCGGTGGTGACCGCCTTCTTGGGGAGGTCGACGACCAGGGCCTGCTTGTGCTTGGTGTTGTACTCCGCCACGCCCAGCTTGTGCCAGGAGTTGACGCCGGCCTTGGCCTTGTCGAAGTTCAGCCAGCCGAGCTGGAGCTTGTCCCAGGCGGTCATGTCGCCGGGCAGGTCGCCGATCTCGTTCTTGCCGGTGCCGAGCCAGGAGCCGGACGACATCAGCGTCCAGAAGCCGGTGGAGTTCTCGCCGCCCGCGGTGTCGTAGTGGTCCGGCAGACCGAGGTCGTGGCCGTACTCGTGGGCGTAGACGCCGAGTCCGCCGTTCTCCGGCTGGACGGTGTAGTCGCCGACCCAGATGCCGGTGTCGCCGATCTTCGCGCCGCCGAGCTTGTTGTTCTCGGGGCCGGTGGCACCGGCGTCGGTGCCGAAGGCGTACCAGCGGTGGGCCCAGATCGCGTCGGTGCCCTGGGCGCCGCCGCCCGCGGACTCGTCCTCGCCGGCGTGCACGATCTGGAAGTGGTCGATGTAGCCGTCGGGCTCGTTGAAGTCGCCGTCGCCGTCGAAGTCGTAGCGGTCCCACTCGTCGAAGCGCGCGACGTCCGCCTTGATCTGCGCGTCGGTCCTCCCCGCTGCCTTCTGCTGGGAGACCCAGGCGTTCAGACCGTCGCTGACGACGTTCCACACGCTGGAGCAGTTGGTGTCGCCACAGGCGTTGTTGCCGTAGCGCGCCTCGTTGTAGGGCACCTTGACCCAGTCGGAGACCTCACCGTCGACCGAGTAGCGGCCCGAGGACTGCTTCTCGTAGTAGGTCTTGACGGAGTCGACGCCCTTGCCGGAACCGAAGTACAGGTCCTGGAAGTAGTCCCGGTCGTAGTCGGCCCGCCAGGCCGTGGAGTTGTCCTTCTTGCGGTCGGGCTTGGGTATCGCGTTGTGCAGCGGGCCCGGGGTGCCGCCGTAGCGGCTGTCGACCTGGTCGCCGAACTCGACGAGGATCGTGAAGATCTTGTCGGTCTTCTCGCGGCCGAGCTCGACGTACTTGGCGTCGCCCTTCTTGCTCTTGAGCTGGACGACCTTCGAGCCCTCGCGGTTCTTGACCTTGCTCTTGCCCGACAGGACCTGGTTGAGGGCCTCCTGGCGCTGGGCGTCCTGCGTCTTGCTCAGCGGTCCTTCGAGGTCGTGCTCGTCGTGGTGACGTTCCGCCGGGTCGTGCCGGTCCACTGTGGTGGGCCGGGGAGCCGGGGCGTCGTCGGCCACCGCGTAGGTCGAGGCGGTGGCAGTGGCCGCCGCGAGCGCCACGCTTATGGCGGCCGCTCTGAACGTCCAGGGTCTACTGGTCACTTGAGATCCTCCCCCGCGTTCGGGCGCGCGGCAGGCAGGGTCCCGGTCGTGGAAATCCGCGCGCGCGTGATCAACGCGTGTAGTCAAGTGACGACATTTGACTAGAGGTTTAGAAGAAAAGACAGACCTTGACTTGCACAAGTCAAGTGCACTATGCGGAGGCAACGTTCGTTTTACGGACAACCAAACGGTTGTCCACGAGGCCCTCACCACCGGCCGTCCGGGCGCGTGCACTTGTCCACTACGTGGACGTCATGACTCCGTGCGCCCCCTGTGCACCGCCCTTGTTGATTAGGTCACGCTTACCGCCGGTTCCGGTCGGGCACCCTGCCGGTGAGAATGTCGGATGGCCGGACGCCCGGAGACCGGCGCAATGCCAGGCCGACACCGCCGTGGACCCCCACTTCGAGGACATGATGGCCATGCCCCGTCCGACTGCCGCACAGCTCGCCTACGGTTCGTGCACCGTGATCTTCTCGACCTTCGCCATGCTGCTGCTGTCCGGGACGAGTTCGGGTGCGGGGATCGCGGTCATCGCCGTCGCGGCGCTCGCCCTCGGGCTGCTGGTGGCCATGACGGTGCCGCTGTCCGGGAAGCGCCCCGCCGCAGTGGAAAAGCCCGCACCCCTGGCGCCCGTACGGGCCTCGGTCCCGGCGCCGGCCCCGGAGCCGGTACGCGAACGGGCGGCCTCCTGACCGTCCACTGCACCACGGTTGATCCCTCCGCGCCTCAATCGGTGCTGACCACCACCGTTTTGGCCGCCTTGTCGTGCAGGCCCTGCTTGTAGGGCCGGTCGAAGAAGCTCCAGCCGCCGCAGATCACCAGCCAGACACAAGGACAGCAGAAGGCGAACGGGAGCCACAGCACGGCGGCGCGCGCCAGCGCGTTCGGCACGGAGGGCGTCGCGCCGTTGTCCAGGTTGGCCACGCGCATGTGCAGCAGCTTCTTGCCGAGGGTCTGGCCGTTCCTCGCCGTCAGAACGGTGTCGTAGGCGATGTAGAGGACGGCGAAAATCGACGCCTGCCAGAACGACTTGCTGATCTGGCGGTCGCCGTCCACGTCGTACTGGTTGACGGCGAAGCCCCACGTGAGCAGCCAGACGACGGCACCCACCAGGATCATGTCGATGATGCGCGCGAGCGTGCGCTTGACGCTGTCGGCGAGCGGGGGCATGCCGGCGAGGGGGTCGGTGGGGTAGGAACCACCGCCGTACGGATCACCGCCGTAGGGCCCGCCCCCGAAGCCGTCACCCGGACCGCCGGGGCCACCCGGGCCGCCGCCCTCGTACGGCGGGGGTTGGCTGCCGTAGGGCGACCCCGCACCCTGGCCGGGCGGCTCGTTCGGGGGGCGCTTGCGGAACGGGTCGTCTTCCGGGGGCTGCTGACCGGAGCCGGAGGGCGGTTCGCTGCTCATGGCCCGAGTCGACCGCGAACCCCTGGCCTCCGCATCCGGCGGACGGCCGTCCGAGGGAGGTCAGCCCGCCACGAACGTGTGCGCGGCCTTGTCGTGCCAGCACTGCCGCCAGGGCCGGTCGAACAGGCACCAGGCGACGCCGACGATCCCCACCACGAGGAGCCCGGGCACGCTGTAGACCAGCCAGCGGCGCAGAGCCGCGCCGAAGTCGGGCGAGTCGTGGCCCTCGATGTCGCGGACGTCGAGACCCATCAGCTTCTTGCCGAGGGTGCGGCCCCACTTGGCGGTGGGCAGCACCTCGCAGAGCACGCCGGCGAGCAGCAGCACGGCCAGGATGATGCCGAGGTAGATCGAGGTGGTGCCGTCGAGCAGCCAGACCGTGACCGTCTCGCCGGAGAGCTTGGCCGCGTCGATCTTCTCGTTGACGTGGTCGATCGCCTTGGTGCCGAGCGGGACGGCGGCCGCGGCAGTGAGCGCGGCGAGCACGACGGTGTCCAGCAGCCGGGCGGCCAGGCGCTTGCCGAGTCCGGCCGGGCGAGCCTCCGCCTGGCGCCGGGCGGCCGCCTGGAACACGTCCTCGACCGGCGGCTTCCAGGGGGTGACGGGCTGTTCGTCACCGCCGCCGGCTCCGGCGAGCCGGTGCACCTGCTGCGCCCAGGAGGACTGGCCGCCGCCGGGGCCCGGGCTGAGGGGCGTACCGGAGGAGGCCGCGGCGCCGGGCTGGGCATGGCCGGACCCCCCGGACTGCGCGGGGACGACGGGTGCCGCCTGGGGTCCGGACAGCGCCGTCGGGGCGGCCCCGGAGGCCTGAGCCGCCGCGCTCCCGGCACCGGAGTGCGCGGCGGAGGCGCGGGCGGCGGCCGCCT
>NZ_WWIC01000016.1:0-42158 GCF_009872555.1 Streptomyces sp. SID5643 | reverse complement strand
CCCGGCCCGCCGCAACGCCGCGAGCCCCGCCGCGTGCGTCCGCTCCGGCGCGAGCAGCACCGCCGTGACCCCGGCCCCCCGGCGGGCCAGCCGGGCCCCGGCGAACAGGGCGTCACCCCCGTTGTCGCCGCTGCCGACCAGGAGCACGACCCTGCTCCCGTACACCCGCCCCAGCAGGTCGGCGCAGGCCGCGGCGAGTCCGGCGGCGGCGCGTTGCATCAACGCCCCCTCCGGCAGCCGCGCCATCAGCTCCCGTTCGGCGGTCCGGACCGTCTCCACGCTGTACGCAGTACGCATGCGGTCGAGTTTCCCGTACGACCGCCGGGCCACTCCCCCTCACACGCACCTCCCGCATCTCCCCGCCCGGCCGGCCCACCCCGTGCCGTGCGGAACCGTGTCGCATCCATTGACGCTGTACCGCCCCTTTGCCAGACTCCCGGCCGCGCAGAAAGCGCTTGCACACACCCCCACGTTCGACGAAACCGAGGCCCCCATGGGACGCAGAGCCGCATTACTGGCCGCCGCCGGCGCCACAGCCCTCCTCACCGCCGCCGGCACCCTGACCGCCCCCGCCACGGCCGCCCCCACGCGCGCACTGGCCTGCGGAGACGGCTCCTACCAGGCCGAGGCCGTGCAGAGCGGCGGCACCTGGACCGCCCGGCGCGGCGGCAGCACGGTCTACACCGGCACCGACCTGCGCGCGGCCGTCCAGGCGGCCGTCAACAGCCTCACCGCCGGGCGCACCGCGAAGGAACGGGTCGTGGTCCGCGGCTCGGGCTCGATCCCGGCGGGCTCCCGCATCTCCCTGCCGAGCTACACCGTCCTCGACGTCTGCGGCACGATCAACGTCACCGGCAGCGGCTCGGGCGACCAGGCGCCGGTGTACTCGCGCGGCACCCGCGACGTCGAGGTCCAGAACCTCAAGCTCACCGGCACCCCGCTGTACGGCATCTTCCTGCGCAACGTCCAGAACGTGGTGCTCGGCCAGATCGACATGCGCCTCTCCCGCGGCCTGGGCGTCCGCATCGACAACCGCGGCGACACCAGTCAGTGGACGCGCAACGTCCGCATCGACAACGTCTACGTCTCCGGCGCGTCCAGCCACGCGGTCGAGACCTACGGCGTCGACGGCATCACCATCGGCACGGTCACGGCCCGCAACGTCGGCGAGTCGGGCCTGCTGCTCAACCAGACCATCAACGCCAGGGTCACCAAGGTGGACGCGGAGAACGCCGGCACCGGCACCGGCTACGCCGCCTTCCGCATGGCCAACCGCAACGGCCGGATCGGCAGCGGCTACCCCGCCAACATCCGCGTCGGAGAGGTCGTCGCCCGGGGCGGCGGACGCGGCGTGTTCTGCGTCTCGGAGAGCGGCGGGGCCGTCATCGACAAGGTGACGCTCTCCAACACGGGCAACAACTCGGTCCTGATCGAGAACTGCTACAACGTCAGCCTCGCGGCGCAGAGCGGCACGATCACGGGCGGCGGCGAACTGCGCCTGGCGGCCCGCTCGGAGTTCGCCAACAACAAGGACATCACCATCCAGAACCTGACGGTCACCAACTCGGCCATCAGGGAGAGCCCGTGCGGCGAGAACACGGAGTTCCGCAACATCACGCGGGTGAACACGAGCCAGTCGGTCTGCTGACCCTGCTCCCGGAGCCCTCGCCACCCCACTCGGCGGGGGCTTCGGGGCCCTCCCCCCGGACCGCCCCTTTCACGGCGTACGATCGAGCCGTGTTTTGAACTCGTTCAAAAAGGGGGATCGGCGAGACATGACCAGCTCGACAGCACCCGGAGAAGAAGACAGCCCCGCCACCGCCCTCGGCCCCACGGCCCTGATCTTCGGTGTCTTCTCGGCCGCGGGCACCTGGGCGTTCCTGTTCCCGTGGACGGTCCTGGCCGGAGCGCTCGCGGTGGCCTTCGGGGCGATGGGCCTCCACTACGCCCGCAGGGGGACGGGCCGGCTGTGGCCGGCGGCAGTCGGTACGGCCCTGGGCGCGATCGGCTTCGTCGGCACGGTCACGCTGCTCTGGAGCCTGGCGTAGGGGTTGCGGGCACCTTCCCTGACACCCTCAGTGAGGTGTGCCTCACGCCTCGGCGATGACCACGGCCGAGGCGACGCCCGCGTCGTGACTCAGCGACACGTGCCAGGTCCGCACGCCGAGTTCGGCGGCCCGCGCGGCGACCGTCCCGGTCACCCGCAGCCGGGGCCGGCCGCTGTCCTCGACGCACACCTCTGCGTCGGTCCAGAGCAGGCCGGGCGGAGCGCCGAGCGCCTTGGCCAGGGCCTCCTTGGCCGCGAACCGCGCGGCGAGCGAGGCGACCCCCCGTCGCTCCCCGCTGGGCAGCAGCAACTCCCGCTCCACGAACAGCCGCCCGGCCAGGGCGGGCGTGCGCTCCAGTGAAGCCGCGAACCGCTCGATCTCGGCAACGTCGATGCCGACCCCGATGATGCTCATGGACAGCACCCTACGGTGACGGGCGGGATCCGGCAGGAGAGGCGTCCGATACGCCGCGCGGGCCACCCCATGATCCTCAACTGCACCCGCCCGCTATAGAGTTCGCGCTGACCGCGATGAGCAAACGGCATCGCACACAAACGGGAGGACGTCATGAAGTTCACGTCGCTGGGAACCGCGGCCACCGCCATGGCCCTTTTCGCCACGGCCCTCACCGGCACCGTCGCCACCGCCGGGACCGCCGCAGCGGCGACGAAGCCGGACTGCAGCAGCGCGCTGACCAACGTGAAGCCCAAGCAGACCGTCAACCTCCGCAGCCAGCCCAAGACGAGCTCCACGGCGCTCGGCACCTGGGGCAAGGGCAAGCCGGGCGGTGTCTGCTTCGGCGACCGCAAGCCCACCAAGGGCGGCACCTACACGGCCTGCGGCAAGACGAGCAACAAGTGGTACTTCGGCGGCCCCAACAGCACCAGCAAGGAAGGCTGGGTCCCGGCGGCCTGCCTGCCCGTCTGAGCCGGATACCTGACGGCCTGACCGGCCGGCGAGGGGCGAAGGGCATCCGGCCGTTCGCCCCTCTGGCTCACTTCGGACTCCCGCTCACTCCACCGTCACCGACTTGGCCAGGTTCCGCGGCTGGTCCACCTCGTTCCCCCGGGCCGTCGCCAGCTCGCACGCGAACACCTGAAGCGGCACCGTCGCGACGAGCGGCTGCAACAGGGTCGGCGTGGCGGGAATCCGGACCAGGTGGTCCGCGTACGGCACGACCGCCTCGTCGCCCTCCTCCGCGATCACGATCGTCCGGGCACCCCGCGCCCGGATCTCCTGGATGTTGGACACGATCTTGTCGTGCAGCACCGAGCGCCCGCGCGGCGACGGCACCACCACGACCACCGGCAGGTCCTCCTCGATCAGGGCGATCGGCCCGTGCTTCAGCTCCCCTGCCGCGAACCCCTCCGCGTGCATGTAGGCGAGCTCCTTGAGCTTCAGCGCGCCTTCTAGCGCCACCGGATACCCCACGTGCCGCCCCAGGAACAGCACCGTCTTCTTCGAGGCCAGCGTGCGGGCCAGCTCCCGCACCGGCTCCATCGTGCCCAGCACCTGATCCACCGCACCGGCGATCGAGGACAGGTCGCGGATCACCGCCCGGATCTCGTCGCCCCACTTCGTGCCCCGCACCTGGCCCAGGTACAGCGCGACCAGGTAGCACGCCACGAGCTGCGTCAGGAACGCCTTGGTCGAGGCGACGGCCACCTCCGGCCCGGCGTGCGTGTACAGCACCGCGTCCGACTCGCGCGGGATCGTCGAGCCGTTGGTGTTGCAGATGGCCAGCACCTTGGAGCCCTGCTCGCGGGCGTGCCGCAGCGCCATCAGCGTGTCCATGGTCTCGCCGGACTGGGAGATGGCGATGACGAGCGTCTGCGCGTCCAGGATCGGGTCCCGGTAGCGGAACTCGCTCGCCAGCTCCACCTCACAGGGCAGCCGCGTGAAGTGCTCGATCGCGTACTTGGCGATCATCCCGGCGTGGAAGGCGGTGCCGCAGGCGACGATGACGACCTTGTCGATCTCCCGCAGCACCCCTGGAGGGATCCGGACCTCGTCCAGCGTCAGCGACCCGGAACCGTCGATCCGCCCCAGCAGGGTGTCGGCGACCGCCTTGGGCTGCTCGGCGATCTCCTTGAGCATGAAGTAGTCGTAGCCGCCCTTCTCCGCGGCCGACGCGTCCCAGTCGACGTGGTACGAGCGGACGTCGGCCGGGCGGCCGTCGAAGCCGGTCACCGTCACGCCGTCCCGGCGCAGCTCCGCCACCTGGTCCTGGCCGAGCTCGATCGCCGAGCGCGTGTGGGCGATGAACGCGGCGACGTCCGAGGCGAGGAAGGCCTCGCCCTCGCCGACGCCGACCACCAGCGGTGAGTTCCGCCGCGCGCCCACCACCACGTCCGGCTCGTCGGCGTGCACCGCGACCAGCGTGAACGCGCCCTCCAGCCGCCGGCACACCAGCCGCATCGCCTCGGCGAGATCCGCGCAGGAGGAGAACTCCTCGGCGAGCAGATGCGCGACGACCTCGGTGTCCGTCTCGGAGGCCAGCTCGTGGCCGCGCTCCGCCAGCTCGGCCCGCAGCTCGGCGAAGTTCTCGATGATGCCGTTGTGCACCACCGCGACCCGTCCCGCGTTGTCGATGTGCGGGTGGGCGTTGGTGTCCGTCGGCCCGCCGTGCGTGGCCCAACGCGTGTGCCCGATGCCCGTGGCGCCCGCCGGCAGCGGCCTGCCGTCCAGTTCCTTCTCCAGGTTGAGGAGCTTGCCGGCCTTCTTCGCCGCCGCCAGCCCGCCGTCGGCCAGGACGGCGACGCCCGCCGAGTCGTACCCCCGGTACTCCAGCCGCTTCAGCCCGGCCATCACCACATCGAGCGCCGACTGCGGCCCCACGTATCCCACGATTCCGCACATGAGCCGCAGCCTACGGGCCGACGCTCTTGGAAAACCCCTTCCGCGTGCCCGGAATCGGAAATAATCCAGCCTTCGGTGACCCCTGCGGCGGCTCCTCAGACCTTCGCCCGATAAGCCCGCATGGCCAGCGGATAGAACACCAGGGCGATGCCCGCCGCCCACACCAACGACCACAGCACCGGCTCCGCCACCGCCCCGCCCAGCAGCAGCCCCCGGAACGCGTCCGACAGGTGGGTCACCGGATTGACGTCGCTCCAGGCCTGGAGCCAGCCGGGCATCGTGTCGACGACGACGAACGCACTGCTGGTGAAGGTGATCGGGAAGATGAGCGTGAAGGCGAACGCCTGGACCTTCTCGGCGTCGCCGGCCAGCATCCCGATCAGCACCGCGCTCCAGGAGACGGCCGCGGCGAACACCACCACCAGCAGGGTGCCGAGCAGGAAGCCGCCGAATCCGCCGGTGACGCGGAAACCGAGCACCAGGCCGAGGCCGATCATCAGCAGCAGCGCCCACAGGTGCTTCGCCAGGTCCGCGGTGATCCTGCCGATGAGCGGCGCGGAGCGGGCGATGGGCAGACTGCGCAGCCGGTCGAAGACGCCCTTGGTGAGGTCGGTGTTCAGCGCCATCGCCGTGTACATCGTCATGAACAGGGTGTTCTGCACGATGATCCCGGGCAGCGCGTACTTCAGGTACGCGTCGGGCGAGCCGGCCATCTGTCCGCCCAGCACGTAGGTGAACAGGAAGACGAACATGATCGGCGTGATGCTGTAGTCGACCAGTTCGAGCGGGTTGTGCTTGACGGCGACCAGGCTCCGCCACGCCATCGTGAAGGTCTGCCGCAGCCCGGCGAGGGGCGGCACCCGGCCCGACGCGGTGACCGGTGCGGTGAGGGTGGTGGCGGTGGCGGTCATGACCGGCTCACCGCCTTCTCCAGCTCCTCGTCCTCCCGGACTGCCGCGCCGCCGTCCTCCTCGGCCTCGCCCGGCTCGGCGCGGTGGCCGGTCAGGGAGAGGAAGACCTCGTCGAGGGAGGAGCGGCGCAGGGCCAGCTCCCCGACCGCGATGCCCTCCCGGTCCAGCGCGCGCACGACGGCCGGCATCAGCTCGGGGTCCTTCACCGGGGCGGTGACCGTCTCGCCCTCGATCCTGGCCTGCGGCCCCGCCGCCCCGGCCACCAGCGCGTGTGCCCGCGCGAGGTCCTGCCCGGCGATCGGCCTGAGCTCCAGCACCTGGCCGCCGACCTGTGCCTTCAACTGGTCCGGCGTGCCCTCGGCGATCACGCGGCCCTTGTCGATCACCACGATGTCGTCGGCGAGGACGTCGGCCTCGTTCAGGTACTGCGTGGTCAGCAGCGCCGTCGCACCGTCCGCGACCAGCCCGCGCAGCAGGTCCCACAGCTCACCACGGCTGTGTGGATCGAGACCCGTGGTCGGCTCGTCGAGGAAGAGGATGCTGGGGCGGCCGACCAGACTGGCGGCGAGGTCCAGGCGCCTGCGCATGCCGCCCGAGAAGGTCTTCGCGGCCCGCCCGGCCGCGTGGGTCAGCTGGAACCGCTCCAGCAGCTCACCGGCCCGCGCCTTCGCCTCCCGCCTCGGCAGGCCCAGCAGCCGGCCGATGAGCAGCAGGTTCTCCGTGCCGGTCAGGTTCTCGTCGACCGCCGCGTACTGCCCGGTCAGCCCGACGAGGGAGCGGACGACCCCGGCCTCCCGGACCACGTCGTGGCCGGCCACGCGGGCCCTGCCCCGGTCCGGGCGCAGCAGTGTCGCGAAGATCCGCACCGCCGTCGTCTTCCCCGCACCGTTGGGCCCCAGCAGCCCGAGCACCGTGCCCTTGCGGGCCGCCAGGTCGACACCGGCCAGCGCCTCGGTCTCCTTGAACCGCTTGACCAGGCCCTCCGCCTCTATCGCGTACGTCATGGGAACCCCCAGGCGTCCGTGGACCCCGGACCGGGTCCACCTCTCCCACAACTGTGACGCACACCACTGACATTCCTCCTGCACCGTCGTTTCTCAGGAGGAAGCGGGACGAACACCACGCGTGACGGATCCCACCTCACCATCCGTTCGTACGCCCGTAACAATGGACTGTGATCTCTCCGGTCTCCTCGATGCCCCGGAGCGCCCACCGGCCCCGCCCGGAGGCGACTCCCTACGTCGACCTCACCCGAACCGAGTGGAGCGCGCTGCGTGACAAGACGCCGCTGCCGCTGACGGCCGAGGAGGTCGAGAAGCTGCGCGGTCTCGGCGACGTGATCGACCTCGACGAGGTGCGGGACATCTACCTCCCGCTGTCCCGCCTCCTCAACCTCTACGTCGGTGCCACCGACGGCCTCAGAGGCGCGCTGAACACGTTCCTGGGCGAACAGGGCTCCCAGTCGGGCACCCCGTTCGTCATAGGCGTGGCCGGTTCGGTCGCCGTGGGCAAGTCGACGGTCGCCCGCCTCCTCCAGGCCCTGCTCTCGCGCTGGCCCGAGCACCCGCGCGTCGAGCTGGTCACCACCGACGGCTTCCTGCTGCCCACCCAGGAACTCCAGGCCCGCGGCCTGATGTCCCGCAAGGGCTTCCCCGAGTCGTACGACCGCCGTGCCCTGACCCGCTTCGTCGCCGACATCAAGGCCGGCAAGGACGAGGTCACCGCGCCCGTCTACTCCCACCTCATCTACGACATCGTCCCCGACAAGAGGCTCACGGTCCGCCGCCCCGACATCCTGATCGTCGAGGGCCTGAACGTCCTCCAGCCGGCCCTGCCCGGCAAGGACGGCCGCACCCGCGTCGGTCTGGCCGACTACTTCGACTTCAGCGTGTACGTCGACGCCCGCGTCGAGGACATCGAGACCTGGTACCTCAACCGCTTCCGCAAGCTGCGCGCGACCGCCTTCCAGAACCCGTCCTCGTACTTCCGCAAGTACACGCAGGTCTCGGAGGAAGAGGCCCTCGACTACGCCCGGACGATGTGGCGCACGATCAACCGGCCCAACCTCGTGGAGAACATCGCCCCCACCCGCGGCCGGGCCACCCTGGTTCTGCGCAAGGGCCCGGACCACAAGGTGCAGCGGCTCAGCCTGCGCAAACTGTGACGGCAGCGGAAAGGCGGACGGGATGAGCGCCATGCTCCACCTGCGCGTGATCACACCGGCCGACCGGGCCGACGACGTGATCCTGCTCATCGAGAAGACGGTCGGCACCACCCACCTCGTCGTGCTGCCGGGCGCCGCCCGCGACCCCGCCGGGGACGTGGTGATGTGCGACGTGGCGCGCGAGGCGGGCGACGAACTCCTCGCCGGTCTGCGGGAACTGGGCATCGACACCACCGGCTCGATCTCCGTCGAGTCCATCGACCTGTCCCTGTCCGAGCGGGCCGACCGGGCCGAGGCCGACGCTCCGGGTGAAGGCGCGGACGCGGTCCTGTGGGAGCAGCTGACCGAGGCGACGCACGAGGAGTCGACCCTCTCCGTCACCTACCTCGCGTTCATCACGCTCGCCACCATGATCGCCGCCTGCGGTGTGGTCCTGGACAACGCGATCCTGATCGTGGGCGCCATGGCGGTGGGCCCCGAGTTCGGCCCCCTCACCGGCATCTGCACCGCGATCGTCCGGCGCCGGCCGCGCCTGGCCCTTCGCTCGCTGATCGCGCTGCTGGTGGGCTTCGCGGTGGCGATGGCGGTGACGGTCGGTTTCAGCCTCCTGATGGACGCGGCCGGCCAGTTCACCGAGAGCCGTCTGGAGGCGGACCGCCCCAACACCGGCTTCATCTACGCCCCCGACAAATTCTCCTTCGTCGTGGCGGTCCTGGCCGGCATCGCCGGCACCCTCTCCCTGACCTCCGCCAAGTCGGGCGCGCTGGTGGGCGTCGCCATCTCCGTCACCACGGTCCCGGCAGCGGCGAACGCGGCCGTGGCCCTGAGCTACGGCGACACGAAACAGACGTGGGGCTCCACGGAACAGCTTTTGCTGAACCTCTTGGGCATCGTCGTCGCGGGCACGGCCACCCTGCTGATCCAGAAGTGGCTCTGGTCGAGACAACGCGAGAAGGTCAACGCCTAGAGGGGCGCGGGGCTGTGTCCATGTGCGGCTCCGCCGCGTGGGCGCGACAAGCCACGACGGACGGTCAGCCCGAAGCCAACCGCAGCCCCCCACCCCCGAGCCGGTTCCCTAGCCGAGCGCGGACTTCACCGCATCGGCCAACCGCCCCGCCACAGACCGGGCCTGCTCGATATCGGCCGCCTCGACCATCACACGGACCAACGGCTCGGTGCCGGAGGGCCGCAGCAGCACCCGCCCGGTCTCCCCGAGCTCCCGCTCCGCGTCCGCGACGGCCGCCGACAGCTCCGCGGACGTCCCCACCCGCGTCCGGTCGACATCCGGCACATTGATCAGCACCTGCGGCAGCCGCTCCATGACACCGGCGAGATCCGCCAGCGTGCGGCCGCTCTGAGCCACCCGAGCGGCCAGCAGCAGCCCGGTCAGCGTGCCGTCACCGGTCGTCGCGTGGTCGAGGATGATCACATGCCCGGACTGCTCGCCCCCGAGGGCGAACCCGTGCTCCTTCATCTCCTCCAGCACGTACCGGTCGCCGACGGCGGTCTGCACCAGCCGGATGCCCTCGCGCTCCATGGCGAGCTTGAACCCGAGGTTCGACATCACCGTGGCCACGACCGTCTCGGACCGCAGCACGGACCGCTCCCGCATCGCCAGCGCGAGCACGGCGAGGATCTGGTCACCGTCCACCTCCGCACCGGTGTGGTCGACGGCGAGGCACCGGTCGGCGTCGCCGTCGTGCGCGATGCCGAGGTCGGCGCCGTGCTCGACGACGGCGGCCTTGATCTTGTCCAGGTGCGTCGAACCGCACCCGTCGTTGATGTTGAGCCCGTCCGGTTCGGCCCCGATCGTGACGACCTCGGCACCGGCCCGCTGGAACGCCTCGGGCGAGACCCGGGCGGCGGCGCCGTGCGCCTCGTCGAGGACGACCCTCAGCCCGTCGAGACGGTTCGGCAGGACGCTCAGCAGATGCGCGACGTACCGCTCCGAGCCCTCCTCGTACGCGCGCACGCGGCCCACCCCGGCCCCGGTCGGCCGGTCCCACGGGGCGCCGGTGCGGTGCTCCTCGTAGACGGACTCGATCCGGTCCTCCAGCTCGTCGGCGAGCTTGTGCCCGCCGCGGGCGAAGAACTTGATGCCGTTGTCGGGCATGGCGTTGTGGCTGGCGGAGAGCATCACACCGAGGTCGGCGCCGAGCTCCCCGGTCAGGTACGCCACGGCGGGTGTCGGCAGCACGCCGACCCGCAGGACGTCCACGCCGGCACTGGCGAGACCCGCGACCACGGCGGCTTCCAGGAACTCCCCGGACGCACGGGGGTCACGTCCGACCACGGCGGTCGGCCGGTGTCCCTCGAACGTGCCCGCCTCGGCCAGTACGTGTGCCGCGGCCACGGAGAGGCCCAGGGCCATCTCCGCCGTCAGATCCGCGTTGGCGACACCGCGCACGCCGTCCGTGCCGAAGAGTCGTCCCACAGTGGTGTCCTCCGAATTACTGATGAGAATGCGGCTCACATTCCCGAGTGCACCCCCTGAGACTGTCCGGGGGGTGTAGGGGATGTGTAAACGAAACCGCCCCGGCAGCACAACCGTGCCGCCGGGGCGATCGTTGCGAAGCCAGTCGCAAGGACGGGCGACGCGATTAGCGCTTGCTGTACTGCGGAGCCTTGCGGGCCTTCTTCAGACCGGCCTTCTTGCGCTCGACCGCACGGTCGTCGCGCTTGAGGAAGCCGGCCTTCTTCAGCGGGCCGCGGTTGTTGTCGACGTCGGCCTCGTTCAGCGCACGGGCGACACCGAGACGGAGCGCACCGGCCTGGCCGGAGACACCGCCACCGGCGATGCGGGCGACGACGTCGTAGCGGCCCTCGAGCTCGAGAACCTTGAACGGCTCGTTGACTTCCTGCTGGTGCACCTTGTTGGGGAAGTAGTCCTCAAGGGTGCGACCGTTGATCTTCCACTTGCCGGTGCCCGGGACGATCCGGACGCGGGCGATGGCGTTCTTGCGACGGCCCAGGCCGGCGGCCGGCTGGGGCTCGCCGAAGCGGGACGCCATGGACTCCGAGGTGTACTCGCCCTCGACGGGAACCTCGGACTCGGTGGTGTAGCTGTCGATGTCGATCTCTTCGAGCGGCTGCTCGGCAGTGGTCTCGGCCACGATGCTCCTCAGATTCTCTTCAGTCTTAGGGGGTGGCCGGACTTACTGCGCGACCTGGGTGATCTCGAACGGCTGCGGCTGCTGCGCGCCGTGCGGGTGCTGGTCACCCTTGTAGACCTTCAGCTTCGAGAGCATCTGACGGCCCAGCGTGTTCTTGGGGAGCATGCCCTTGACGGCCTTCTCGATGGCCTTCTCGGGGTTCTTGTCCAGCAGCTCGTCGTAGCGGACGGAGCGCAGACCACCCGGGTAGCCGGAGTGGCGGTACGCCATCTTCTGGATCCGCTTGTTGCCGGAGAGGTGCACCTTGTCGGCGTTGATGATGATGACGAAGTCACCAGCGTCGACGTGCGGCGCGTAGATCGGCTTGTGCTTGCCCCGGAGGAGCGTCGCGGCAGTGGTGGCGAGACGGCCCAGGACAACGTCCTGAGCGTCGATGACGTGCCACTGGCGCGTCACATCGCCGGGCTTGGGGCTGTACGTACGCACGGTTCGTAGCCTTCGCTTCGAGTGAATGGTCCATAACTGGTCACCGAAACGATCACGACAGCCTGGACCGCACTGCGGCGACGCATACCGCGTACGTGGGGTCGCTGGTCATCGGCCCGGTGGACCGGTGTAAGGGCCCGTCCCGTGAGAATGAGCAAGCCAATACACAACGAACAAGCAGAATACCGGGGTACACCACAAGGGTCAAAACGCGGGATCACCGAAGCCGCTCGGTCACGGAGACGTACAGGACGGCGCAGAGCGTGACGGCCCTCCGCAGCGTCCGCCGCCGCAGCGGCCGTACGCACGGGAACACCGCCGAGACGGCGACGTCCACAGCGAGAGCCGCACACCACCGCACCACGGACCGGCCGGCGCGCGGACGGCGGCGCGCCCCCAGCGCCCCCACCAGGACCGACGGCCACACCCCGGCCGCGAGGGCCGGCCAGGACAGCAGACACCCCAGCAGCACCACCGCCGGCAGCACTCGCCCCAACCACCCGGAGATGTCGCCTTTGCCCGTGCGCATGGGAGGAACGCTAGGGGTTGGAGAGCCCGTCCGGGCGGACCAGCACACCCCTTGTCCCGTCTAAGATGCGGCCCATGAGCTTTGGGCAGCAGGGGGGACCTCAGTCCCAGTGGGATCCCTGGAAACCGCAGTCGCAGCAGCCCTGGAACAGCGGGGGCGGCCAGTCGCCGGACTGGGCGGCGCTCGCTGAAGCCTCAGAGGCCCGCAACAAGCGACGCCGGCTGCTGCTGATCGGCGGCGGCGCGTTCGCCACCGTCGCGATCGGCACCGCCGTCGCGGTGGCCGTCGTCTCGGCGGGCAGCGACAAGCAGGGGAACCCGACCTCCCTGCCGTCGGCCGACATCCCGAGCCAGACCGCCTCGGCCCCGTCCTTCGCCCCGACCAGCGCCCCTCCCCCGCTGGACCCGAAGGACTTCATCGCCAGCGCGAAGAAGGACAAGGCCCCGCTCAGCCCGGACACCCTCTTCCCGGGCACCCAGCTGACCGAGGCCGGGACGCTGTACAAGAAGGGCCCCACCGCCGACACCCGCAACTGCGGCTCGGCGGTCGGCGGCACGCTCCCCAAGATCCTCACGGCGAACGACTGCACGCGCCTGATACGCGCCACCTACGTCAAGGACGGCATGGCGGTGACGGTCGGCGTGGCCGTCTTCGACACCGAGGCGCAGGCCGTGAAGGCCAAGGGCCAGAGCACCAAGAAGAGCTTCGTGAAGTCGCTCTCCGGCGGCGGTGTGAAGCCCTTCTGCGAATCCGGGTTCTGCCGCACGACCAGCAACTCCTACGGCCGCTACGCCTACTTCACCAACGCCGGCTTCACCAACGGCAAGAACGTGACGCCCAAGGACCTCCCGGTCTACAAGACCGGCGACGACCTCGCCCAGTTCACGTTCGACCAGATCCGCCGCCGCGGCGAGGTCCAGGCCTCGGCCGCGGCCAACGAATAGCCGAAGGTCAGCAGCAGCCCGCCGACGGCAGCGACCGCTTGTTCCGCGCCTCCTTGTTGCGCGCGGCGAGCAGGTCGTCGGCCGGGTAGCCGACCTCCTCCAGCGTCAGTCCGTGCGGCCGTACGACGTGCACGGCCGAGTCCCGTACGCCGGCCGCCAGCACCTTCCCCGGCCAGTCGGCGGGCCGGTGCCCGTCCCCGACGAACAGCAGCGCCCCGATGAGCGAGCGCACCATGTTGTGGCAGAAGGCGTCGGCCCGCACGGTGGCGGTGATGATCCCGTCGTCCCCCCGCACCAGACTCAGCTTCTGGAGGGTGCGGATCGTGGTCGCGCCTTCCCGCTTCTTGCAGTAGGCGGCGAAGTCGTGCTCGCCCAGCAGGCCCCGGGCCGCCTCGTTCATGGCGTCCACGTCGAGGGGCCAGTCGTGCCACAGCACATGGCCGCGCAGCAGCGGGTCGACGCCCCCGGGATTGTCGGTGACCCGGTAGGCGTACCGCCTCCAGACCGCCGAGAAGCGGGCATTGAAGCCGCTGGGCGCCTCCCTGAGGGCCCAGACGCGGACGTCCCGCGGCAGCCGCCCGGCGAGCCGCTTCAGCAGCTTCTGGTGGTGCTCGGCCCAGACCTCACGCGGCAGGTCGACGTGAGCGACCTGCCCGCGCGCATGCACCCCGGCATCGGTACGCCCCGCCACGGTCAGTTCGTACGTCTCCCGCGACCGTGTCACGGTCCGCAGGGCGTCCTCGATCTCCCCCTGCACGGTCCGCCGCCCCCCGGCCTGCTTGGCCCACCCGGAGAACTCACTCCCGTCGTACGACAGATCAAGCCGGACCCGGACGTGGCCGGCCTCTACTTCGTCACTCACCCCAGGATCCTCTCACCAACGCAAAGGCGGGCCCGCCCCCTGTGAAAGGGAACGGGCCCGCCCGGCAGACGCTTACGCGTCCTTGGACTCCTCGGCGTCCTCGGCCTTGGTCGTGTCGACCTGAGCCTCGGCGGCGTCGGCGTCCTTGGCGGCGCGCTTGGTCGCGGCCTCGGCCTCGCCCGTCGCCTCCTGCGCCACCGTCAGAGCCTCGACCAGCTCGATGACGGCCATGGGCGCGTTGTCGCCACGGCGGTTACCGATCTTGGTGATGCGGGTGTAGCCACCCGGACGGTTCTCGTAGCGCGGGCCGATCTCGGTGAAGAGCGTGTGCACGATGCTCTTGTCCGTGATGACCTGGAGCACCTGACGGCGGTTGTGAAGGTCGCCCTTCTTCGCCTTGGTGACCAGACGCTCGGCGTACGGCCGCAGCTTGCGGGCCTTCGCCTCGGTGGTGGTGATGCGGCCGTGCTCGAAGAGCGACTTCGCGAGGTTCGCGAGCATCAGCTTCTCGTGCGCGGCGCTGCCGCCCATACGGGCACCCTTGGTGGGCTTCGGCATGGTGCTTCTCCTAGGTGTCTGCCCCGGCCGTATCAGGTACCGGGGTCAGTATCCGAGCGAGCGGTTGCCCGTCGGAGATCCAGGCCCCCGCAGGGGCCTGGAGGGGGCGCGGGGAACTGCGCGATCAAGCACAGCGCACCCGCGGCAGAGTACGGACGGAAAGGCCCGGGCTCTTAGTACTGCTCGGTCTCGACGAAACCGGCGTCCGCGTCGTCGTCGGCGCCGAAGGCGTCCGCGGCGGCGGTCGGGTCGAATCCGGGCGGGGAGTCCTTGAGCGCCAGGCCCATGCCCGCCAGCTTCGCCTTGACCTCGTCGATCGACTTCGCACCGAAGTTGCGGATGTCGAGCAGGTCCGCCTCGGAACGCGCCACGAGCTCACCCACGGAGTGGATGCCCTCACGCTTGAGGCAGTTGTAGGAGCGGACCGTGAGCTCCAGCTCCTCGATCGGCAGCGCCAGATCGGCGGCCAGGGCGGCGTCCGTGGGGGACGGGCCCATGTCGATGCCCTCGGCGTCGATGTTCAGCTCGCGGGCGAGACCGAACAGCTCGACCAGGGTCTTGCCGGCGGACGCCATGGCGTCACGCGGGCGCATCGCCTGCTTGGTCTCGACGTCGACGATCAGCTTGTCGAAGTCGGTCCGCTGCTCGACACGCGTGGCCTCGACCTTGTAGGTGACCTTGAGCACCGGCGAGTAGATCGAGTCGACCGGGATCCGGCCGATCTCCTGGCCGACCTGCTTGTTCTGCACGGCGGAGACGTAACCGCGGCCGCGCTCGACCGTCAGCTCCATCTCCAGCTTGCCCTTGCCGTTGAGCGTGGCGAGGACGAGGTCGGGGTTGTGTACCTCGACACCGGCCGGCGGCGCGATGTCGGCGGCGGTGACCAGACCCGGGCCCTGCTTGCGCAGGTACATCACGACCGGCTCGTCGTGCTCCGAGGAGACGACCAGCTGCTTGATGTTGAGGATCAGGTCGGTGACGTCCTCCTTGACGCCCGGCACGGTGGTGAACTCGTGCAGCACGCCGTCGATGCGGATGGACGTGACCGCCGCACCCGGGATCGAGGAGAGGAGGGTCCGGCGCAGGGAGTTACCGAGGGTGTAACCGAAGCCCGGCTCCAGCGGCTCGATCACGAACCGGGAGCGGAATTCGTCGACGACCTCTTCGGTCAACGAGGGACGCTGAGCGATCAGCATGTTGTGATCCTTCTGTCAGGGGCGCCCGCTATTTGACGCCCTGATGTGAAACAAGGGTACGGGCGATATGGCCCCGAAGAGCCATACCGCCCGAAAACCTCAGACCAAGTGGCCTGCGTCCAAGATCAGACGCGGCGGCGCTTGGGCGGACGGCAGCCGTTGTGCGGGGTCGGCGTGACGTCCTGGATCGAGCCGACCTCGAGGCCGGTGGCCTGGAGGGAGCGGATCGCGGTCTCACGACCGGAGCCCGGGCCCTTGACGAAGACGTCGACCTTGCGCATGCCGTGCTCCTGGGCGCGGCGGGCAGCCGACTCGGCGGCCATCTGCGCGGCGAACGGCGTGGACTTCCGGGAGCCCTTGAAGCCGACGTGGCCGGCGGAGGCCCAGGAGATCACGTTGCCGGACGGGTCCGTGATCGAGACGATCGTGTTGTTGAACGTGCTCTTGATGTGCGCGTGGCCGTGAGCGACGTTCTTCTTTTCCTTGCGGCGCACCTTCTTGGCAGCGCCCTGACGACCCTTGGGGGGCATCTATAACTCCTACGGGAGGTGGTCGGTCCTACAGCGAAGACCGTGGACAGGCGTCCGCTGTGGACTACTTCTTGCCCGGCTTCTTCTTGCCGGCGATGGCGCGACGCGGACCCTTGCGGGTACGAGCGTTGGTGCTGGTGCGCTGACCGCGGACGGGCAGACCACGACGGTGACGCAGACCCTGGTAGGTGCCGATCTCGACCTTGCGGCGGATGTCGGCCTGGATCTCGCGACGGAGGTCACCCTCGGTCTTGATGTTGTTGTCGACGTACTCGCGGATCGCGACCAGCTGCTCCTCGGAGAGGTCCCGAACACGGGTGTTCGGGTCCACGCCGGTGGCGGCCAGCGTCTGCTGGGAGAGGGTCCGGCCGATGCCGAACACGTAGGTGAGGGCGATCTCCACGCGCTTTTCGCGCGGGATGTCAACACCGGAAACGCGTGCCATTCAATGGCTCCAGTTACTTGTCGGAGGTCTTCCGCAGAACCGACTCCCAGCCGCCGTACCAGGTACGAACTGAGTCCCCAGCCTCCGAACCGGGGGTGTCAGACGGAACGCGTCCGCCTGGGTCCTGCGTATGAACATATTCAGCTTGCGTCGCGCGAATCTCTGCGATGGATGCAGAGGGATCGGTCGTGCGTCAGCCCTGGCGCTGCTTGTGGCGCGGGTTGTCGCAGATGACCATGACCCGGCCGTGACGGCGGATCACCCTGCACTTGTCGCAGATCTTCTTGACGCTCGGCTTGACCTTCATTGGGTGAGGTTCTCCGGGTCAGTGCCACCACCCCGCCGGAGGCAGGATGCGGGCAAGATCTACTTGTAGCGGTAGACGATCCGGCCACGGGTCAGGTCGTACGGAGACAGCTCCACCACGACCCGGTCGTCAGGGAGGATGCGGATGTAGTGCATACGCATCTTGCCGCTGATGTGTGCCAGGACCTGGTGGCCGTTCTGGAGCTCGACCTTGAACATGGCGTTCGGAAGAGACTCGACGACAGTGCCCTCGATCTCGATGGCACCTTGCTTCTTGGCCACGCTTCGCCCTTCGAATCGACTACCTTGATCGACTCTGTGCGGGCGCATGCAGGCATGCGGGTACACAAGAGCCGACGAGTCAGTCTACGTCAGGGCTCCCGGAAACACGAATCGAGAGAGTCTGCCCCGGCACCGACAGCTTTAAGCGCGCCCCCAGGGGCGCGGGGAACCGCGCGACGGGCCACAACGAACCCCGCAGCGCCGCCGGCAGCACGGCCCACCCCGGAAGGCACTCAGCCCAGGGGATCCGGCGCGGCCACGATCCCCAGCTCGGCGAGCTTCGCCTTCCCCCCGTCGGGAGACGTCAGCACCAACGGCCCCTCTTCCGTCAGAGCCACGGAGTGCTCCCAGTGGGACGACCAGGTGCCGTCGGTCGTGATGACGGTCCAGTCGTCGGAGAGGACCTCCGTCTTCGGCGTCCCCAGCGACACCATCGGCTCGATCGCGAGGCAGAAGCCGGGCACCAGCTTCGGCCCCTTGCCGCGCCGCCGGTCGACGTAGTTCAGCAGGTGCGGGTCCATGTGCATCTCGGTGCCGATGCCGTGCCCGCCGTAGTCCTCGATGATCCCGTACTTGCCACCGCCCGGCTTGGGCTGGCGGCGGATGTACGTCTCGATGGCCCGGGAGACGTCGACCAGGCGGTTGCCCTGCTTCATGGCGGCGATGCCGGCCCACATCGACTCCTCGGTCACCCGGGAGAGCTCGACCAGCTCCGGGGAGTGGCCGGACCCCACGAAGGCCGTGAAGGCCGCGTCGCCGTGCCAGCCGTCGATGATCGCGCCGCAGTCGATGGAGATGACGTCCCCGTCCTTGAGGACGACGTCGTCCGACGGGATGCCGTGGACGACGACCTCGTTCACCGACGTGCAGATCGTCGCCGGGAAGCCGCCGTAGCCGAGGAAGTTCGGCTTGGCGTTGTGCTCGGCGAGCACCTTGCGGGCGACCTGGTCGAGATCCTTCGTCGTGGCTCCGGGCACGGCGGCCTCACGGGTCGCCGCGTGGATGGCTGCGACGACCAGCCCCGCCTCACGCATCTTGGCGATCTGCTCGGGGCTTTTGATCTGCACCATGGGAGCTACGGCCTTTCTGGACCTTCGGCGACAACGAACGCCTTCAACGATACGGGGCCGCGCGACCGGCCCCACCCACACAGCGGCCGCGGCTCCCCGAGGGGAACCGCGGCCGTAGCTGCGTACGGACGACTACTTGTCGCCCTCGCCACGCTTCAGCGCCTCCATGGCGCGGGTCGTGACGTCCTCCACCTTGCCGAGCGCCGAGATCGTGACCACCAGGCCCTGGGCCTTGTAGTAGTCGATGATCGGCTCGGTCTGGGTGTGGTAGACCTCCAGGCGCGTCCGGACCGTCTCCTCGGAGTCGTCGTTGCGCTGGTACAGCTCACCGCCGCAGACGTCGCAGACGCCGTCCTTGGCCGGCTGCTTGTACGTCACGTGGAAGACGTGCGCGGAGTCGTTGCGGCAGATGCGGCGGCCGGCGATGCGCTTGACCACCTCGTCCTCGGGGACTTCCAGGTCCAGCACCGCGTCGAGCTGCATGCTCTCGGTCTCGAGGAGCTCGTCGAGCGCCTCGGCCTGGGACACGTTGCGGGGGAAGCCGTCCAGCAGGAAACCGTTCTCGGCGTCCGGCTGCTCCATGCGGTCCTTCGCCATCGCGATGGTGACCTCGTCGGGCACGAGATTGCCCGCGTCCATGTAGGACTTCGCCAGTTTGCCGAGTTCCGTCTGCTGGCTGATGTTGGCCCGGAACAGGTCGCCCGTGGAGATGTGCGGGATCGACAGGTTCTTGGCCAGGAACGCGGCCTGCGTTCCCTTACCGGCGCCCGGCGGCCCGACGAGGACGATACGCATCAGCGGAGGAACCCTTCGTAATTGCGCTGCTGGAGCTGGCTCTCGATCTGCTTCACGGTCTCGAGACCGACACCCACGATGATCAGGATGCTGGTGCCGCCGAACGGGAAGTTCTGGTTTGCCCCGAAACCTGCCAACGCCATCGTCGGCACGAGAGCGATCAGCCCCAGGTACAGCGAACCCGGCCAGGTGATCCGGTTGAGTACGTAGCTCAGGTACTCAGCGGTCGGTCGGCCAGCCCGGATGCCCGGGATGAAGCCACCATACTTCTTCATGTTGTCGGCGACTTCCTCGGGGTTGAAGGAGATCGCCACGTAGAAGAACGCGAAGAAAACGATCAGCAGGAAGTACGTGATGATGTAGTACGGGTGGTCGCCCTTGACGAAGTGCTGCTCGATCCAGGTCTTCCAGCCCGAGGTGCCTCCCGCGAACTGGGCGATCAGCGCCGGGATGTAGAGCAGCGACGAGGCGAAGATGACGGGGATCACACCCGCCTGGTTCACCTTGAGCGGGATGTAGGTCGACGTACCGCCGTAGGAACGGCGGCCGATCATGCGCTTGGCGTACTGGACCGGGATGCGGCGCTGGGCCTGCTCGACGAAGACCACCAGGCCGACCATGGCGAAGCCGACCAGGATGACCGTGCCGAACTCGATCCAGCCGCCGGCCAGGGAGCCCTCCTGCTTGATGGCCCACAGCGCGGACGGGAAGGTGGCGGCGATCGAGATGAACATCAGGATCGACATGCCGTTGCCGATGCCGCGGTCGGTGATGAGCTCACCGAGCCACATCACGGCGGCCGTACCGGCGGTCATGGTGATGACCATGGTGATGGTGACGAAGATCGACTGGTCGGGGACGATCTGGCTGGCCACCGGGCAGCCCGTGAAGAGAGCGCCGCTGCGGGCGGTGGCGACGAGGCCGGTGCCCTGAAGGATGGCGAGGGCGATCGTCAGGTAACGGGTGTACTGCGTGATCTTCGCCGTACCGGCCTGGCCCTCCTTCTTCAGGGCTTCCAGGCGCGGAATCACCACGGTCAGCAGCTGCAGAATGATGCTCGCCGTGATGTACGGCATGATGCCCAGCGCGAAGATCGTGATCTGCAGCAGTGCGCCGCCGCTGAACATGTTGACCAGGCCGAAGATGCCCTGGTTGGCCTGGGCGTTGTCGATACAGGTCTGGACGTTCCGGTAGTCGACGCCTGGGATGGGTACGTGCGTACCGACCCGGTAGACCACGATGATGCCGAGCGTGAAGAGCAGCTTCTTGCGCAGGTCGGGCGTCTTGAACGCCCGGGCGAACGCGGTGAGCACGGTGCCTCCTGCGACCCCCGCGCAACTGCGTCAAGGGTGACGGTCTTGAGGTTCGACGAATAGGTAACGGTCAACTGCCGCTGTGAGTGCCCGAAGTGAAGCACCCAGTGAAAAGTGGGCAGTGCAGGCCACCTTACCGGCGAGACTGCCGCCCTAGGAACGACCAACCGGGGATACCCCATTTGTGGGGTATCCCCGGTCGGGATCGCTCAGGTCATCGAGACGCCTGTGGTGTTCAGACGAGCTCGGTGACAGAACCGCCGGCGGCGGTGATCTTCTCCTTGGCGGAGCCGGAGACGGCGTCGACCGTCACCTGCAGCGCCACGGAGATCTCGCCCTGGCCGAGGACCTTGACGAGGCTGTTCTTGCGAACGGCCCCCTTGGCCACCAGACCCTCGACGGTGACCTCGCCACCCTCGGGGTAGAGCGCGGCCAGCTTGTCGAGGTTCACGACCTGGAACTCGGTCTTGAACGGGTTCTTGAAGCCCTTCAGCTTCGGGAGACGCATGTGGAGGGGCATCTGGCCACCCTCGAAGCGCTCCGGAACCTGGTAACGGGCCTTCGTGCCCTTGGTACCACGACCGGCCGTCTTACCCTTCGACGCCTCACCACGACCCACACGGGTCTTGGCGGTCTTGGCGCCCGGGGCGGGACGGAGGTTGTGGATCTTGAGCGGGTTCTGCTCCGCCATGATCAGTCGACCTCCTCGACCGTCACGAGGTGGCGGACGGTGTGCACCATGCCGCGGAACTCGGGGCGGTCCTCCTTGACGACCTGCGTGTTGATGCCCTTGAGACCAAGGGAACGCAGGGTGTCACGGTGGTTCTGCTTGCTGCCGATGTAGGACTTGACCTGCGTAATCTTGAGCTGCGCCATGATTACGCACCCGCCCCGGCACGCGCACGGAGAAGAGCCGCGGGGGCGACGTCCTCGAGCGGCAGACCACGGCGGGCCGCGATCTCCTCGGGACGCTGCAGACCCTTCAGGGCCTCCACGGTCGCGTGCACGATGTTGATCGCGTTGTCGGAGCCGAGCGACTTCGACAGCACGTCGTGGATACCGGCGCACTCGAGCACGGCACGCACCGGACCACCGGCGATAACACCGGTACCGGGCGACGCGGGCTTCAGGAGCACGACGCCGGCAGCCTTCTCACCCTGGATGGGGTGCGGGATGGTGCCCTGGATGCGGGGGACCTTGAAGAAGTGCTTCTTGGCCTCCTCAACACCCTTGGCGATGGCGGCCGGCACCTCCTTGGCCTTGCCGTATCCGACACCCACGGTGCCGTCACCGTCGCCCACCACGACCAGCGCGGTGAAGCTGAAGCGACGACCACCCTTCACAACCTTGGCGACGCGGTTGATCGCGACAACGCGCTCAACGTACGCGGTCTTCTCGGCGGCAGCAGCGCCGCCGTCACGGCCCTTCCGGTCCCGCCGCTCGCCGCCACCGGCACCGCCACCGCGGCGCTGGGGTCCAGCCATTGGAATTACCTCTCTCTGTTTCCGCTAGCTACGGAACCGGCTCAGAACTTGAGCCCGGCCTCGCGGGCGGCGTCCGCCAGGGCGGCGATGCGCCCCGCGTACTGGTTACCACCACGGTCGAACACGACAGCCTCGACGCCGGCGGCCTTGGCGCGCTCGGCGACCAGGGCGCCGACCTGCTTGGCCTGCGCGGACTTGTCGCCCTCGCCACCGCGGATCGAGGTGTCCAGGGTGGACGCCGACGCAAGGGTGTGACCCTTGATGTCGTCGATCACCTGGGCCACGATGTGGCGGTTCGAGCGGGTAACGACCAGACGCGGACGCTCCGCCGTACCGTTGATGTGCTTACGGATCCGGATGTGGCGGCGCTTGATCGCGGCGCGCTTGTAGGCGTCGCCCTTAAGGATCTTCTGTCCGTATGCCATGGCTTACTTACCCGCCTTTCCGACCTTGCGGCGGATGACTTCGCCCTCGTACTTGACGCCCTTGGCCTTGTACGGGTCGGGCTTGCGCAGCTTGCGGATGTTGGCCGCAACCTCGCCGACCTTCTGCTTGTCGATGCCCTCGACCGAGAAACGGGTCGGGGACTCCACCTTGAAGGTGATGCCCGCGGGGGCCTCGACCAGGATCGGGTGGCTGTAGCCCAGGGAGAACTCCAGGTTGGAACCCTTGGCCACGACACGGTAACCGACACCGCTGATTTCGAGCTTCTTGACGTATCCCTGGGTCACACCGGTGATCATGTTCGCCACCAGCGTGCGGGACAGGCCGTGCAGGGCCTTGCTCTGCCGCTCGTCGTTCGGCCGCAGCACCTGAAGGGTGCCGTCCTCGGCCTTCGCGATGTCGATCGGCGCGATGACGGTGTGGGTCAGTTCGCCCTTGGGGCCCTTGACCGCGACCGTACGGCCGTCGATGGTGACGTCCACGCCGGCGGGAACCGGGATGGGGAGCTTGCCGATACGCGACATTGCTGTCTCTCCTCCGTTCCCGAATTACCAGACGTAGGCGAGGACTTCCCCACCCACGCCCTTCTTCTGCGCCTGCTTGTCGGTCAGGAGTCCGTGCGACGTGGAGATGATGGCCACGCCCAGGCCGCCCAGAACCTTCGGCAGGTTGGTGGACTTCGCGTACACCCGGAGACCGGGCTTGGAGATCCGCTTGATGCCCGCGATGGAGCGCTCACGGTTGGGGCCGAACTTCAGCTCCAGGACGAGGTTCTTGCCGACCTCGGCGTCCTCGACCTTCCAGCCCGTGATGAAGCCCTCCTGCTGGAGGATCTCCGCGATGTGCGACTTGATCTTGGACGCCGGCATCGTCACGGAGTCGTGGTATGCCGAGTTCGCGTTCCGCAGACGGGTCAGCATGTCTGCGATCGGATCAGTCATGGTCATGAATTGGCCTTCGGCCTCTCTCGCCGGGGTTTCCTGGTGCGCCATCCCTCTCCCCGATCCGAGACGGGACGGGTGCGGCGCGGTGGACCTACGGCGTAGTAAGCATTCAATGAGCGGACAGCTGTCCGCGATGCAAGGGCGGCGGCAGACGCCCAACCCCACAAGCCTAAGCCATGCGGGCCGGGCGTCCTGCCACCCCTACGTGCTTACCGAGAGCCCTGCGAATCCCTATAAGGGGGATTACCAGGAGCTCTTGGTCACGCCCGGCAGCTCGCCACGGTGAGCCATCTCACGAAGGCACACGCGGCAGAGGCCGAACTTGCGGTACACGGAGTGCGGGCGGCCGCAGCGCTGGCAGCGGGTGTAGCCACGCACACCGAACTTGGGCTTGCGAGCAGCCTTAGCGATCAGAGCCTTCTTCGCCATCTCGCTCACGCCTCCTTGAAGGGGAAGCCGAGGTGACGAAGGAGCGCGCGGCCCTCAGCGTCGTTGGTCGCCGTGGTCACCACGGTGATGTCCATACCCCGGGTGCGGTCGATCTTGTCCTGGTCGATCTCGTGGAACATGACCTGCTCCGTGAGACCGAAGGTGTAGTTGCCACGGCCGTCGAACTGCTTGGGGGACAGGCCGCGGAAGTCGCGGATGCGCGGCAGCGCGAGCGACAGGGTGCGGTCCAGGAACTCCCACATGCGGTCGCCACGGAGCGTGACGTGGGCACCGATCGGCTGGCCCTCACGCAGCTTGAACTGCGCGATGGACTTGCGGGCCTTGGTGACGGCCGGCTTCTGACCGGTGATCGTGGTGAGGTCGCGGATGGCGCCCTCGATCAGCTTGGAGTCGCGGGCGGCGTCGCCCACACCCATGTTGACCACGATCTTGACGAGACCGGGGATCTGCATGACGTTCTCGTACTTGAACTCGTCACGCAGCTTGCCCGTGATCTCCTCACGGTACTTCTGCTTCAGACGCGGGCTGGTGGTGGTCGTCATCAGATGTCCTCACCCGTCCGCTTGGCAACGCGGATCTTGTTGCCTTCGTCGTCGAAGCGGTAACCGACGCGGGTCACGACCTTGTTGCCGTCCTTCTCCACGACCAGCTGGACGTTGGAGACGTGGATCGGCGCCTCGGTGGTGACGATGCCGCCGGCCTGCGAACCGCGAGCCGTCGGACCGGCCTTGGTGTGCTTCTTGACCCGGTTGACACCCTCGACCAGGACGCGGTCCTCGCGGGGGAAGGCCGCGATGACCTTGCCCTGCTTGCCCTTGTCCTTACCGGTGATGACCTGGACCAGGTCGCCCTTCTTGATCTTCATGCTTACAGCACCTCCGGCGCGAGCGAGATGATCTTCATGAACTTCTTCTCGCGCAGCTCCCGGCCGACCGGGCCGAAGATACGGGTGCCACGAGGGTCGCCGTCGTTCTTCAGAATGACGGCGGCGTTCTCGTCGAAGCGGATGTACGAGCCGTCCGGACGGCGGCGCTCCTTGACGGTGCGAACGATGACCGCCTTGATGACGTCACCCTTCTTCACGTTGCCGCCGGGGATCGCGTCCTTGACGGTGGCGACGATGACGTCACCGATACCCGCGTAGCGGCGACCGGAGCCACCGAGCACACGGATGCAAAGGATTTCCTTCGCACCAGTGTTGTCGGCGACACGCAGTCGCGACTCCTGCTGGATCACGTCTATCTCCTGATTGTCTGCCGGTTCCCGGGGCGGGTGCGCAACTTACACACCCGCCCCGAGCCTGGCGGAACGATTCCTAGGGGGTCCCCCTAGGAGGGATGTGCTTGCCCTTGGAATTCCCTGGCGGGAATTACTTGGCCTTCTCGAGGATCTCGACGACGCGCCAGCGCTTGGTCGCGGACAGCGGCCGGGTCTCCATGAGGAGGACGCGGTCGCCGACACCCGCGGCGTTCTGCTCGTCGTGGGCCTTGAGCTTGCTCGTACGGCGGATGACCTTGCCGTACAGCGCGTGCTTGACGCGGTCCTCGACGGCGACGACGACGGTCTTGTCCATCTTGTCGCTGACGACCAGACCCTCACGGGTCTTGCGGAAACCGCGGTCCGTCTTGGTCTCTTCAGTCACGTTGCTCTCGCTCATCAGGCGCTCTCCACCGTCTCGATGCCCAGCTCGCGCTCACGCATCAGGGTGTAGATCCGCGCGATGTCCTTACGGACGGCCTTGAGCCGGCCGTGGTTCTCGAGCTGGCCCGTCGCCGCCTGGAAGCGGAGGTTGAACAGCTCTTCCTTGGCCTCGCGGAGCTTGTTGAGCAGCTCCTCGTTGCCCAGCTCGCGCAGCTCGGACGCCTTGGTACCGGCCGACATCACGCTTCACCTGCCTCGCGCTTGACGATCTTGCACTTCATCGGCAGCTTGTGAGCCGCACGGGTCAGAGCCTCGCGCGCGATCTTCTCGTTGGGGTACGACAGCTCGAACATCACGCGTCCGGGCTTGACGTTGGCGATCCACCACTCAGGAGAACCCTTACCGGAACCCATGCGGGTCTCGGCGGGCTTCTTGGTGAGGGGGCGGTCCGGGTAGATGTTGATCCAGACCTTGCCGCCACGCTTGATGTGGCGGGTCATGGCGATACGAGCGGCCTCGATCTGGCGGTTCGTCACGTACGCCGGGGTCAGCGCCTGGATGCCGTACTCGCCGAACGCGACCTGCGTGCCACCCTTGGACATGCCGTTGCGCTTGGGGTGGTGCTGCTTGCGGTGCTTGACCCTACGGGGGATCAGCATGACGGTCAGGCCTCCGTTCCGGTGCTCTCAGCCGGAGCGGCGGCGGCGGGAGCCTCGGCCTTGGGGGCCTCGGCGCCGGCAGCCTGCTGCGGCTTACGACCGCGCCCGCCACGCTCGCCACCGCGGCCACCACGGGCCGGGCGGTCGGCGCCACCACGGGCCGGGCGGTTACCCGCACGGGCCGCGGCGTTCTCGGCGCGGACCTCGGCGATGTTCTTGACGTCGCCCTTGTAGATCCAGACCTTCACGCCGATGCGGCCGAAGGTCGTCTTGGCCTCGAAGAAGCCGTAGTCCACGTTCGCGCGGAGCGTGTGCAGGGGCACACGGCCCTCGCGGTAGAACTCCGAGCGGGACATCTCGGCGCCACCGAGGCGGCCACCGCACTGGATCTTGATGCCCTTGGCGCCGGCCTTCATCGCCGACTGCATGCTCTTGCGCATGGCACGGCGGAAGGAGACGCGGGAGGAGAGCTGCTCGGCGACGGCCTGGGCAACCAGCTGAGCGTCGGTCTCGGGGTTCTTGACCTCGAGGATGTTCAGCTGGACCTGCTTGCCCGTGAGCTTCTCGAGGTCACCGCGGATGCGGTCGGCCTCGGCGCCGCGGCGGCCGATGACGATGCCCGGACGAGCGGTGTGGATGTCCACACGCACGCGGTCACGGGTGCGCTCGATCTCGACCTTGGAGATGCCGGCGCGCTCCATGCCGGACGTCATCATCCGACGGATGGCGACGTCTTCCTTGACGTAGTCCTTGTACAGCTTGTCGGCGTACCAACGCGACTTGAAGTCGGTCGTGACACCGAGCCGGAACCCGTGCGGGTTTACCTTCTGGCCCATTACCGGGTTCCTTCCTTGCTGCTGACGACCACGGTGATGTGGCTGGTCCGCTTGCGGATCCGGTAGGCACGGCCCTGGGCGCGCGGGCGGAACCGCTTCAGGGTCGGGCCCTCGTCGACGTAGGCCTCGGAGACGAAGAGGCTGTCGACATCGGTGTGGTCGTAGTTGTGCGCGGCGTTGGCGATGGCGCTGTCCAGCACCTTGCCGACCGGCTGGCTCGCGGCCTGCGGGGCGAAACGCAGGACCGCCTGAGCCTCCGTGGCGCTCATGCCACGGATGAGGTCCACCACGCGGCGGGCCTTCATGGGCGTGACGCGGATGTACCGCGCCTGGGCCCTGGCTTCCATGGTTGTCCTTCCAGTGTCTGTCATGGTCATTCCACCCCGCGCTTAGCGGCGCTTCGACTTCCGGTCGTCCTTGACGTGACCCCGGAAGGTGCGCGTCGGCGAGAACTCGCCGAGCTTGTGGCCGACCATCGACTCGGTGACGAACACCGGAATGTGGGTCTTGCCGTTGTGCACCGCGAGCGTGTGGCCGAGCATGGCCGGCACGATCATGGAGCGACGGGACCAGGTCTTGATGACGTTCTTGGTGCCGGCTTCGTTCTGGGCGTCCACCTTCTTGATCAGGTGGTCGTCGACGAAGGGCCCCTTCTTCAAGCTACGAGGCATCTCAACCCGTCCTTAGCGCTTCTTGTTCGTCTTGCGGCGGCGGACGATGTACTTGTTCGACGCCTTCTTGGGCGAACGAGTACGGCCTTCCTTCTTGCCCCAGGGGGACACCGGGTGGCGACCACCCGAGGTACGGCCTTCGCCACCACCGTGCGGGTGGTCCACGGGGTTCATGACCACACCACGCACGGTCGGGCGGACGCCCAGCCAGCGCTTACGGCCCGCCTTACCCCAGTTGATGTTGCTCTGCTCGGCGTTGCCCACCTCGCCGACCGTGGCGCGGCAGCGCTGGTCGACCAGGCGGATCTCACCGGACGGCATGCGGAGGTGGGCCATCGAGCCCTCCTTCGCGAGCAGCTGCACCGAGGCGCCGGCGGAGCGGGCGAACTTCGCACCGCCGCCCGGACGCAGCTCGATGGCGTGCAGCGTGGTACCGACCGGGATGTTGCGCAGGGCAAGGTTGTTGCCCGGCTTGATGTCGGCCCCGGGACCGTTCTCGACGCGGTCGCCCTGGTTCAGGCCACGCGGTGCGAGGATGTAGCGCTTCTCGCCGTCCGCGTAGTGCAGGAGCGCGATGCGCGCGGTGCGGTTGGGGTCGTACTCGATGTGCGCGACCTTCGCCGGCACGCCGTCCTTGTCGTGACGACGGAAGTCGATCACGCGGTAGGCGCGCTTGTGGCCACCGCCCTGGTGGCGGACGGTCACACGACCGGAGTTGTTACGGCCACCCTTGCTGTGCAGGGGGCGGACCAACGACTTCTCCGGCGTGGACCGCGTGACCTCGACGAAGTCGGCGACGCTGGAGCCACGACGGCCCGGCGTAGTCGGCTTGTACTTGCGGATTCCCATTTCTCAGTCCTCGTCCGATATCGGACGATCCGGACCGCCCTTAGGCGGTCGGACCGCCGAAGATGTCGATACGGTCGCCCTCAGCGAGGGTCACGATCGCGCGCTTGGTGGACGCGCGCTGGCCGAAGCCGGTGCGGGTCCGCTTGCGCTTGCCCTGGCGGTTGATCGTGTTGACCCCGGTGACCTTGACCGAGAAGACCGACTGCACGGCCTGCTTGATCTGGGTCTTGTTGGCGCTCGGGTCCACGATGAACGTGTACTTGCCCTCGTCGAGGAGCGCGTAGCTCTTCTCGGAGACGACCGGCTTGAGCAGCACGTCACGGGGGTCCGTGAAGGACTTGCTCAGCGGGGTCTCGACGGTGTTCTTGCCCTCGGCGGCGTGGCGGCGCGCCTTGGCGACGCGCGCGGCCTTGGCCTTCTTCGCCGCCTTGGAGGCGATAGCGGGGTGACGGATAGCCATCAGACCTCGCTCCCTTCGGTGTCATTGGCCTTCGGGCCGGACACGAAGGACTCGAAGGCGGCCTGGGTGAAGACCACGTCGTCCGAGACGAGAACGTCGTACGTGTTCAGCTGGCCCGGCTCCAGGATGTGGATCTGGGGCAGGTTGCGGGCGGACAGCCACGCGGCCTCGTCGGCGCGGTCGACGACCAGGAGCAGGTTCTTGCGCTCCGAGATCTTGCCGAACAGCGTCTTGGCGGCCTTCGTCGACGGGTTGTCACCCTCGACGACGCCGGAGACGACGTGGATGCGGTTGTGGCGGGCCCGGTCGGTGAGGGCGTGGCGCAGGGCCGCGGCCTTCATCTTCTTCGGGGTCCGCTGCGAGTAGTCACGCGGCACGGGACCGTGCACGACGCCACCACCGGCGAACTGCGGCGCGCGGGTCGAACCCTGACGGGCGCGACCGGTGCCCTTCTGGCGGTACGGCTTCTTGCCACCGCCGCGGACCTCGCCACGGGTCTTGGTCTTGTGCGTGCCCTGACGGGCAGCGGCGTTCTGCGCGACGACGACCTGGTGGATCAGCGGGATGCTGATCTTCTCCACGCCGAAGATCTCCGCGGGGAGCTCGACGCTACCGGTCTTCTCGCCGGCAGGCGAAAGGATGTCAACAGTGCTCATCGGTACCTCAGGCCCCCTTGGCCGCGGTGCGGACCAGGACGAGGCCGCCGTTCGGACCGGGAACCGCGCCCTTGATGAGCAGCAGACCCTTCTCCGCGTCAACGGCGTGGACGGTCAGGTTCTGGGTGGTGACACGCTCGTTGCCCATGCGACCCGCCATGCGGAGGCCCTTGAACACGCGGCCCGGGGTGGCGCAGCCACCGATGGAACCGGGCGAGCGGTGCTTGCGCTGGGTGCCGTGTCCGGCGCCGAGGCCCTTGAAGTTGTGACGCTTCATGACACCGGCGAAGCCCTTGCCCTTGCTCTTGCCGGTCACGTCGACCTTGATGCCGGCCTCGAACACCTCAGCGGTGATCTCCTGGCCGAGGGTGTACTCGCTGGCGTCAGCGGTACGGATCTCGACGAGGTGGCGGCGGGGAGTGACGTCGGCCTTGGCGAAGTGACCCTTGAGGGGCTTGTTCACCTTGCGCGGGTCGATCTCGCCGAACGCGATCTGGACGGACTCGTAGCCGTCGACGTCGTTCGTGCGGACCTGGGTGACGACGTTGGGGCCGGCCTTGACGACGGTGACCGGAACAACACGGTTGTTCGCGTCCCACACCTGCGTCATGCCGAGCTTCTCGCCCAGGATGCCCTTGATCTGCTTAGCCATCGTTCAGATCACCGGCCTCAGAGCTTGATCTCGATGTCGACACCGGCCGGGAGGTCGAGTCGCATCAGAGAGTCAACGGTCTTGGGGGTCGGGTCGAGGATGTCGATCAGGCGCTTGTGCGTGCGCATCTCGAAGTGCTCGCGCGAGTCCTTGTACTTGTGCGGCGACTTGATGACGCAGTACACGTTCTTCTCAGTGGGCAGCGGCACCGGGCCCGCGACCGACGCACCAGTGCGGGTCACCGTCTCGACGATCTTCTTCGCCGAGGAGTCGATGACCTCGTGGTCGTAGGCCTTGAGCCGGATGCGGATCTTCTGTCCCGCCATGGCTACTCAGTAGTCCTGTCTCTCAACGCTCTGGAACCCGGTGGATTCCTGTTGCTGCCTTCCGCTCCTCCGACCCACGCGGTCGGGCGTGTCGCACTCTCGCTGACACAGATGTCCCTTGTTCGAACATCCCTGCTGGGAATGCACACGGCCCTTCCGGAACCGCAGGCCGGGGGCGAAGGCCCACCGGGTGCCTGGCCGGTGCCGCACTGACACTTCCCGAAAGATTCCCGTACGTCCGCCCCAGCGCTGCCGTGGTGGCAGTTAGGGCGACGAGTACTGTGGGACTCGCTTCCGGTCCTCCCGGCGGGAGGCGCGCAGCATCAACACTCGACCGAGCAACTCGGACAGTCTGCCATATGGGGCGGGGGCTACGCCAATCGAGCCGAGGAGAATACCCCGGGGGTGACGTAGGTCAAACACAAGGCCGGACGAGCCCGGGCCCCTCCCCCTCGACGAGCCGCTCCAGCTCGGCGTCGTAGGCCCGGTAGCCGGCCTTGCCCCAATCGGGTGCGTCGGACGCCGGGCGGAGGATGGCGGGCAGGTGGGCGACGCGCCACATGCGGTGGATGTCGGCAGGGGTGGTCCGGCCCTCCACCGGGTCGGCGAGGCGGGTCGCGCCCCGGACGATTCCGGAGATCGCCTCCGCCCCCTCCCCCGCTTCGGTGCAGGCGGCGAGGGCGGCGGTGACGAGGGCCTGGAGCAACCGGGTCAGCTGAAGATCCACCCCGATCCGGCACATGCGGCGCACCAGGGCGGGCTCTTCCAGTCGCTCCGGCGGCTGGGGGACCCCTGTGATCCCCTCGGACCAGAGCAGGAGGGAAGCGGCGGACACCTCGTGGTCCCGGAAGTATCCGAGCTCGTCGGCGATGGCCATGACCTCCCCCGAGAACCGCCCGACCACGCGCACGCCCTCCATGAGACGGCCCAGGTCCTCCACACGGGGCGCGAGGAAGGCCCCGACCGAGACGTCGGCGAGCAGCCAGGTTCCGGCGGAGCGGACGGCGCCGATCTCCACGGTGCCGCCGAGGGCGGCGAAGATCGCCCTCGCCATGGGCTCCGCCCGGGTCGAGGGGACCCGGCCGTCGTCGCACGCCGGGCTGCGCGTCAGAGCCACTCCCCCTCGTCGTCCTGCGCGTCCGGGCCGTACCCGCGCATCACCACGCCCAGCCGGCTGGGCGACCACGCGAGGGAGCCTTCACCGCCGGTCGCCCCAGGGGCATTCACGCTCCGCATCCCAGTGCACCCAGGGCAGTGCCGTACGCCAGCCCGGTCGGCCCGCGGCCCAGTCGAGCATCACAGGGACCACCAGATCGGCGCCCCCCTGATCCGACGGCACGCCGACTTCCGCGCGATGGTGTGCGATGGCGCTCCCGTCCCGGGTCTCGAGCAGCAGCGTCAGATCGTCGCGGAGCGCGATCTGCAGGTAGTGCTGCCCGACCTCGCCCTCCGGCACGTCGAGCCGCTCGAGAACGAGGAAGTGCCGACGCGCGTTGAGTCCGGCGAAAAGCCGCTGGATCTGCTGGTCGGAAGGGCCGTCCCACACGTCGTCGTCGGCCACGGTGACACGCAGGCGGGGCTGGGTCATCGCAGAGACCGCTCCACGAATGACAGCAGGCCGGAGATCTCGAAAGGCTCCGGACCGCTGTTCTGCGTCTCTTCGGAAAGTGTCCAGGCCCGCTCCGGGTTCCACTCGATCCGGAAAATGCTCCCTCGGAAGTTCTCGAAGCGGACGAAGCTTCCCGGAGCGCCTTCCAGCAGCTTGATCTCTCGATACAGCGTTTTCTCCGCTGCGAGGATTCCGTCCGGCCCGTCCGTACCGCCCTTGGTGACCGTGTTGTCGTACCAGAGCCTCAGGAACGGTACGGGCTCCCTGTTGAGATCGGCCGGTGTAAGGAACCGGATAAAGCTCTCCCGGGCGTCTTCAAGGGAGTACCGGCCCGGATCGGCGAACTCACACGTGTAGCCGGGGAATACCGCCCATGTGACCTGCTGCAGCTCGGGCTGCTGAACTTCGTGGTAGCGATGGACTCCGGGCCGTGCTGCCGCGATGACCTCAAAGTCGCGCCCGGGATGATGAAAACCTTGGGGAGCACTCAGCAACGCACCGTTTTCCAGCAACAGCGCACTGTTCTCGCGTGCAGTCCGGAGGATCGCAGCCACCAGAGCCTGATCGTACGTGTCGCGAGCATTCACCTGGAAGAGGTGGCGCCCATCAGCACTGAGCGCCGCGGCGAAATCCAACCCTGACACAGGAGACCAGTGCCAGGCATCGGGGATTCCGTCGAAGACCTCTACCCCGGGAAATTTGGACACTACAGCAACCGGATCCACATCTACCTCCCCTTATGCTCCCTTGCAGGAATAGTTGGGCCCGGTGTCCTGACGGTACCTGGGAGCGCGCGCACCGTCCCGGCCATTGTCCGCCCGCGTCATGGGCTCCATGTCGGTTGTGTCATTGTACCAAGCCTCACGTTCCGGATAATTGGTGTTGTAACCCGTCTCATTCCAATGTTCGACCACTCGCGGATTGTGGTCGTAGGTGAGGATCTTCGAGTCTGCCGGAATTACTTCACCCGCATTGTTTCGCCATGTGAGCTGGTCCCGCGGGATTCGATTGCCGTTCTGATCGAGAGGCCAGCCACCCGCTGCACGGCCCTCGTCGGTGAATCGGGTGACCATGTCCTCATGCGTCTCGTCCCAGTACGAATGGGGGTATTCCGAAGATCGGTTGTGGCGGGTGTCCGGTGCGTCGGGGTCCCTTACCCACCTTCCGTTTCCGCCGCGGGGTTGTGCCAGGCCAAGCGGATCGATGAAGCAGAAGGGGTTGGGGACGTACCCGTAGTGATTCGGCTGCGGAGCAAGCCCCAACGGGTCGGGCGTCAGGTAGCGGCCGTTTTCGGGGTCGTAGTAGCGAGCGTGGTTGTAGTTCCAGCCGGTCTCGGCGTCGGCGTACTGTCCAGGAAAACGCAGTGGGCAGTCGACCGGCACACCGGAGCCCACATCTGCCGGGCGTGGCTCCAGCTCCCGGCCCCACAGCTCGGTCCTGCGATGCCATGCCACGGCGCCCTCGGCATCGACGAGTTCGGTGGGAGCTCCGACGGTGTCCGTGACCACGCCATGGAACCGGACACCGTCCGCCCCACGACGTATCTGTGTCAGCGGGCGATGCGTGCCGGAGAAGTAGTCCCAAGTCAGCGCCTCTCCAGAGTCGTTGACCTGCTCGGCGAGGCGAGTACCGTCCCAGGTGAACCGCGTCTCCTCGACGACCGAGCCGTCGGCACCCAGCCGCACCTTGGCGCGGCGCCGTCCCGTGGGGTCGTAGCGGTAGCGCCAGTGGTCTCCGTCCGGTGTGACAGCGGCGGTGAGCCTGTCCTGCGCGTCCCAGGTGTAGGTGGCAATGCGCTTCTGCCCGTTCAGGAGCCGCTTGACGGTGCGGACAGGCCGTCCTCGCTGGTCGTACTGGTAGCTGGTACGGCCGGATCGCCGAAGTCGCGTTCCGGCGTAGTCACGCGCGGTCGGGCGGTCCCCCGACGAGGGGGCGGTCGAATCCTGGATGTTGCCCAGGGCGTCGTACGCGTACGTCTCCGTCCAGTCTCGCGCGTGTACCGCCGTGACGCGGCCGACTGCGTCGAGATCGAACCTGCGCTGCCCCGTTGTGAGTTCGTTGATTCCGGACAGCAGACCATCCGGCCTGTAGGTGTAGGTGCGGTTCTGCAGGAGTGCTCGGCCGCGGATTCCGTTGCCGTGGAGTTCCTGTCCGACCAGGTGCCCGCGCTCGTCCCAAGCCTGAGTGAGCGACGCGAACGACCCGAACTCGCGGACGCGTTCCCGTCCCAGGGCGTCGAACCCGAAGGTGACCGTCTGCCCTGCCGCATGCAGAGACGCCGGGCGGCCTACGGCGTCATAGCTCCATGTCGAGGTGATCCCACTGGGCGTGCGTCGTTCCGTCCGACGGCCCAGTGCGTCGTAGGCGTAGGTCGTCTCAGCACCGTCCAGCGCCTCACGCACCAAGCGTCCGGAGGAGTTGTAGGCGCGTTCAAGGGTGCTGGTGTCGCTCACCGCTCGGACCAACCGCCCGGCCGGATCGTAGGTGAAGCGCGACACCTGGTCGCCCGTGCGCTGTTCGACCGTCCTGCCGAGTTCGTCGCGCAGGAACACGGTCTCCTGGCCGTCGCCATCCGTGCGACGGGCCAGGCGGCCGGCCGCGTCGTAGGAGTAGGTGAGCGAGCGCCCCTCGAAATCCGTCTCGGCGACCAGGCGGTTGGTGGAGTCGTACACGTACTTCCAGGTCTGGCCCCGAGGGTTCATGACCTCGGTCAGGTTCACCTCGGAGTCGTACGTGAACCGGTACTCGCTGCCATTGCGGTCGATGCGGCTGGTCGGCTGGTGGAAGTGACCGGTCTCGATGAGCGACCTGCGGCCGAGCTGGTCCGTGTGGGCGACGAGGTCGCCTTCGCCGTCCCATTCCCAGCTTTCCCGGGAACCGTCGGCGGCGAGACGCCATGCCGGACGCCCCTCCACGGTCCATCCCATGGACTCGACCCGGCCTTCGGCATCCACGACCCTGACGACACGGCCGAAGGCGTCGCGTTCAGCGTGCGTCGTGTTTCCGAGCGCATCGGTCTCTCGAATCGACAATCCGGCCGCATTGCACTCGATACGGGTCACATGGCCGAGGCCGTCGGTCACCGCAGTGCTGCGGCCTTGCTCGTCGTAGCTGTACTGACGTGAGTTGCCCGACGGGTCGACGATCCTCAGACGGTTGCCGCAGTCGTCGAAACGCTGCTCCCACACGGCCCCGTCCGCCTCGACCAGTCGAACGGGAAGACCGAGATCGTCGTATTCAGCCGTCGTTCGAAGACTGTCCGGACGTGTGACGGCGGCGAGGTTGCCGCGTGAGTCGTAGGTGAATGTCGTGGTGTGACCCAGTGCGTCCGTATAGGACAGCATCCGGTTGTACCGGTCCCAGGCCGTGCGGACCGTTCGGCCCGACGGGTCGATCATCTCCGTACGTTGCAGGAACTCGTTGTAGCGATGGACCGTGGTGTGCCCAAGCGCGTTCGTGTACCGGGTCTCACGAGCGTCGGTGTCGTAGGAAATGACGCAGTCGAGGAAGCCTTCCGCCCCCTCACCTCGTATGCACCTGTCCTGGTCGTCGTAGGTGTAGCGGTACCAGGAGCCCTTACGGTCGGTCCACGAGGTGACACGTCCCCGATCGTCATAGGTGAGCCGGTACGGCAGACCGCTCGAGTTGTAGATCTCGGTGAGGTGCCCCTCGGCGTTGTAGCCGTACCTCACCAGTGTGATCCCGTCCGGGCCGGCCTGCGGGTCGCTCAGTCGCAGCTGAGTGATGCGTGCATCGTCGGTGAGAATGCGCAGGTGATAGCCGCCGGAATGGCGCACGGCCACCGGGACGCCACGCTCATCACGGTCGATGTCCATCCGATGCCCGTTGCGGTCGGTCACTGCGGCGAGCGGGAGAGTGAAACTCTGTGCGGTGGAGGGCGGCTGGGAAGTCGGCGCAAAGTGACGGGTGCGCCCTGTGGCCGGGTTCGTGATGCGGATCGGGGCACCGGGCTCACCGTCCCAGTCGAGGGGCCATCGGGGTCCTTCGAGGGGGAGCACCGATTCCCCGGGGGCGGGGACCGGATAGACGAGGACCATTCCGTCCTCAGCTGCGAACAGGGCGCCCGCGCTGTCGAGTTCCAGTCGCTCGTCCAGCGTCGAGGCCCAGGAGGGACCGAACCACTGACCGGAGGCGTAGGTGGACAGGTGGGTGCGGCGCACTATCAGCGGCAGCAGACCTGGCAGTTCGACATCGGTGTGCTCCATCAGCATCTCGCCGGAGACCATGTCGACGGGGTCGCCACCCTTGCACCGGCCCTCCGCCGGTTTGCTCTTGGCCAGGGCGTCGTCCGCCTCTCTGCGCAGACCGCTCCTGAGCCCCTTGGCCATGGCCTTGAGACCGCCTTTGCCGACAGCCTTCATGCCCTTCGCGAGTCTGCCGAGGGTGGTCAGGCCCTTCATGCCGGGTATGCAGTCCAGTGCCGCGAATCCCACATCCCATAGGGACGCCTGTCCCTTGGAATACTTGTACAGCGAGTCGGCAAGGACGATGAGTCCCGCCACCACCACGATCGCGGCGAGAATCGGTCCACCGATGATCATCGCGACGATCCCGACGACGGCCACGACGACTTTGCACACGGCGACGATGGTGTCCCAGTTGTCGGTGAACCAGTCGCCGACCTCCTCCCACCACGACCGGTTCTGAATCCCCGCATCGGACGCCTCGTCGATCTTCGACTTCGCCTCACGGGCCGCCTCGTCACGCATCGCGCGCGCATCCGCGGCCATCTTCTTCGCCGCCGCGAGAGCGTCTTGCGCGTCCGAGACGTCCGACTGCGCCTTGCTCTGGGCTGACTTGGCGTGCTGGACGTCCCGCGTCGCCGCCCGCACCTTGGCCTCATCCGGCTTCTCGGCACCTTTGCTGCCGGTCGGGTCGTCCTTGTATTTGTCCGCCTCCTTGCCGGCCCGTGTCACCCACGAGTCGGCCGAGGTGAGACGGGACTGGGCCGAGGAAAGGCTGTCGCGCGCCTCACGCCCCTTGCGCAGCGCCTTGTCCGCCAGCGACTGCGCCCGCTCCAGCTTCGGCCAGAAGTCCGCCAGCGCGTCCCCGCACATCTCATAGGACTTCTTCAGCTTCTTGAGGTTCTTCGGGACGTCGGCGAAGTCCTCCTTGAAGACATCCGCCGACTTGCCCGCCCACTCCAGGAGCGTGCCCTCCCCCGCCATCCCCTTGACCAGGCGGAGGGCATCGGACACGTCGTCGGCGAAGTCGTGCAGGTGCTTCGCGAGTGTGCGCACCCGCTGCGGATCGCCAGGGGTCGGATCCTTGTCCAAGTCCAGGACATGCCAGTCCGCAGGCCTGTGCCCTGCCATACCGCAACCCCCGTCACGTGCATATCTCCAGCAACAACCGTATGCACACGTGAACTTACAAGGCACAGTCGTTCGACGGAAAGGCGGTACTGCCGACGGAGGCTGCGGAGACCGGCGTCAGGAGCTGTGTCCGCGTACCGCCCGCCGGGCATCCTCGACGGCGTAGGCGCACCGCAGCCACCAGACCTCAAGCCCGTCCCGCACCGCCACGTACAACCACCGCCGCTTGAACCACGGCGGCAGCTTCCGGAACGGTACGAAGGTCAAGGTGTCCCTGATGGGGGTGCTCGGCGACTCCGCCGGGTCCCTCGGCGCGCAGGGCCGCGTACAGCTCGGGCGTCAACTCCCCGTTCAGGCGGGCCGTGTGGCCCGCCGCCGTGAAGGCGAACCCCCGCTGGGCGGCGTCCGGCAGCCGCATGGCCCGGGCGATCCGCGGAGATGCCTCCGCGGTGAGCAGTGGAACGCCAGGCCGATCACCGCCGTCCCGAGGCGCGCCTCGCCCCGCTCGAAGGCCAGGTCCCACGCCCCCGGGTCGTCCAGACCCAGCAGGCCCTCACCGCTCTCCCAGTCCCAGCCGAGAGACACCGGCGCGTCAGCCCGTGAACCGGAACGTCGACGTGATCGCGTCGAAGATGTCGAAGAAGGAGTCCGCGAGGTCGAGGACCTGGCTGCTGCCGGCGACCAGGGCGACCTTGCCCTCCTGGCCCGGGACCGGGATGTACGTCTGCATCAGCACGGCCCTGATCGTGCGGTTGAGCGCGTCACCCGGTACGGCGATGTCCTCGATGCCCTGCGTGCGCGCGGCCGGGCCGACACCCGGGATGTCCACCGTCGTCACCTTGCGCCAGGAGTCGCCCTCTCGCTTGGCCTCCTTGACCGCGAGCTGGCTCGCGATGACGGCCGGGTCGTTCGACAACGGCTCACCGCGCTCGTTGCGGCCGCCCACGAGTGAAACGGTCACCGAACCCGTGATCGGCGTGTCCCCGCCGAAGCTCTCCGCCATGCAGCCGCAGTACATCGCGCCCGACTTCCACGCGTCCGCGGCGGCCTTCCGGAGGAAGTCCACGTACGCGTCCCGGTACTGCTCCAACTCCGGTCGCTGCTGCACCCGTTCGTTCACCATCCGCCGGATCGAGTCGTCCCGCGACTCCGGCCGTACGTCGAACTCCCACCACGACTCCGGCACCTTGATCCGGAAACCGCCCCGCTCGACGGTCAGGGTCTCCATGTAGCGGGCCATGGCGCCGGCCTCCCGTTCACTCGATCACAAGTCCGACCATCGTCCCATCGCGCGAGGGTGAGGTACGACAAGATCAGCGGCGTGGGACGGACGAGACAGGCGATAGCCATGGACATGGCCGGTGCGGAGATCGAGCGGCGCAGGTCGCAGTGGCTCTCGGACGGGATCGAGGCGTCCTCCGTGCCCTGGGCCGACGAGCGCGAGCGGCTGGTACTGCACTTCAGGGCGGCGGGCTGGGCCGTGCGGCTGCTGGTGGAGGTGCACTGCAGCGGGCACGCGCGTCTCCACTTCACTTCGCCGAGCGAGGGCAGGCTCGGGGGCGAGGGCCGGGCCGTCCAGGAGTCCCGCCGGGTCACCTCCGTGGAGGCGCTCGGTGCGCTGCTCGACGAGGCGGTGGCCCGGGCCGGGCGGATCAGCATGGAGCCGGCGCAGCTCATCGCCCGTACCTGCACGACCGGCTGGCTGGACTGGATCACGGCGATCTGTGGCTGCTCCCCGATCAGTTGGTCCGCATCCGCGGCGGCGTGCCGGCCACCCTGACAGTCGGGCTCGTCGGGCCCGAACTGGCGCCCCCGGACACCTTCCAGACCCTTGCCCACGACCCCGACGCCATCCGCTCCGCCCACCGCACCAACAAGGTGCTCCCCCTCGCCGAGATCACGCACGCCCGGATCCACGGCGGCCTGACCACCTCCGGAATGACGCTCTCCATGGCCGACGGGTCGCGCCACAAACTGCTCTGGATGTCCATGGAGCCCGCGGGCGGCCTCCTCAGAGACCGGCTTCTGCCGCTCCTGGGCCCTCGCCTGGCTCGCTGAGCTCCCTCGGGCTCCTCCACCGTCCAGCGGCGGAGTCGAGAGGGTCGTCGCGCGCCGGTTCCGAAGTCATGCTCTACACGGAGGCCAGAAACTCCGACCAGGCCTCCGGCGCAAGCGCAAGCCGGGGGCCTTCGCCGTGCTTGGAGTCCCGGACGTGGACGGTGTGGGGGGATATGGCGATCTCGACGCAGGAGTCGCCGTCGGGGCCACTGCTGTAGCTGCTCTTGAACCACGCCGGTTCAGCGTTGCGGATCATGTCTCTCCCAGCAGTTGCTCGATGAAGGCCAGCGACTCCCGCGGGGGAAGGGCCTGAGCTCGGATGGTGCCGTAGCGCAGTTCCAGGATCCGGATGTGCTTCGGATCAGTGGCCGGCCGACCGGTGAAAGCGCCGTCGGACCGGCCCACTGCGGTGCCGTCCCCGAATTTCAGCACCTCGATCCTTCCGTTCAGGCCGGGGTGTGCCTCGCTGCTCGTCGGCATCAGCTGAAGCCTGACGTTACGCAACCGCCCCACCTCCAGCAGACGCTCAAGCTGCTGACGCCACACCATTGTGCCTCCGACCGGGCGGAGCAGCGTCGACTCCTCCTGGACGAAGCTCAGCGAAGGTGCCGGCGACCGCTCGAACACCGACTGCCGAGCCATGCGTGCAGCCACTAGACGTTCCACTTCGTCCGGCGAGTACGCGGGTTGCCACGACTCGAACAACGCCCGCGCGTGCTCGGGGGTCTGGAGCAGCCCGTTGACGCTGCTGCACTCATACACCCCGATCTCCACCGCCTGCCCCTCCAACTTGGCAAGCTCCCGAACCTTCTTGGGATACCGAACCCTCTTCACGTCCTCCCAAGCCGCCGCAACCAGCCCACCCGCCCCCAGCACCTCATCCGCCCTGACCAGATAGTCCTGCCGAGGGATCCGCTTCCCGCCCTCGATCTTGTAGACCATGTCCTCGCCGTACCCGACCGCCGTTCCGAACTCGGCGGCCCGCATCCCCGCCGCCTCACGCCGCAGCTTCAGCTGCCGCCCGACGGTCGCGATGACCGCGACACCCCACTCATCATCGGGATCGACCTCCCAACCCGGCTCGTCCGCTTCGCCCTTGAGCCGCCCCGAGTCCGCCTCGACCGCCGTCATCCCGCACCCTTCCGCCGTCGTACGACCGTGCCCAGCGCCCTACCCGTACGCCCGGCCCCGACAGCCCGGACAACGCCGGACAAGCTCCGGACAGTCACCGTACTCACCCACTGAGTCACTGTTCACGGTAGGCGCGGGCAGCCACGCTGAGTGACGTGAAGCAGAACTCCCCCGAACTCCGCACCCCGATCCGCAACTTCAGCCTCCAGCTCTCGGCCACCCCGCGCGGCGCCCGCCTGGCCCGCCTCCTCGCCACGGAACAACTGCGTTCCTGGGGGTTGCCGCTGGACCCTGCGCGGCAGGTCGTCGCGGAGCTGTCGACCAATGCGGCGACACACGGCCGAACCCCCGGCCGTGACTTCCGCCTGCTCCTCTACGTCGTCGCCGGCACCCTCCGTATCGAGGTGACGGACACCCGCGCGGACCGCCTGCCGACAGCCCGACCCGGCTTGGGTCTCCTCCTGGTCGACGCGCTGGCCGACCGCTGGGGCGTCACCCGAGGGCTGCCGCCCCGCAAGACCGTCTGGGTCGAAATCGACCTCGCACCGGAACCCGAAAGTGCGTGCTCCGGCGGTACAGGCGCCCTCCTCCAAGAACCACAAGGATGAAAGAACCCGACCCAACCCCACCCCTCCTCCCAGCCGCAGGGCTGCCTCACCCTCGCGAGTGAACATCGGCAACTCAGCTGGATTCGGGGGTCCTTGCCTGCCCTACGCTCAGCGCAACACAACCGCAGACATGCGACGGCCCCCGCCGGGACGGCAATCCCAGTGCGAGGGCCTGACCACCGAGGAAGGCTCCAACTTCCTGATGGATACGCAGAACCCTAACGCGCCCACGCACGCCCACACCCGGGTTGCCGCAAAGAAGCACCCGAACCGGCGGCACCCCCACGCCGGCCTGGTTCACGACAACACCCGCCACACCACCCGCTTCACGGTGATCGGCAACCACCTGGCCCAGCACCCGGAGCTGTCACTGCTCGCGATCGGGCTCGGCACGCACATCCAGTCGCTCCCCGCGGGCGCCCGCGTCGACATCAAGACGCTCGCCGCCCGCTTCCCTGAGGGCACGACCCGCATCGCCGCCGCCCTGCGCGAACTGGAGGTGCACGGCTACCTCCGCCGCACCCGCGAACGCGTCCCGGACGGCCGGATCATCACCCGCACAACCTCCTGCAACCAGCCGGGGCACAGCAGCCCGGAGGCGCCCCGCCCGGCCCCGAGGAGGCGGCCGAGGCAGCCCGGCGGCAAACCCCTCCCCGCGGTACCGCGCCCGGCCTGTTCCGCCCCGGCGCTCCTCCAGCAGGCCACGGACCTCCTCGGCCGGCTTCGCCGCGAAGACCCCCGCCTCCTCCTGTCCGCGTGCGACACCGCCCACCTCGCCCCGGGCGTCGCCGCCTGGCTGGAGCGCGACGCCTCCCCGGCCGCCGTGCGGCACGCCCTGACGACGGACCTCCCACCCGAGCCCCTCCACCGCCCGGCCGCCCTCCTGGCCCACCGCCTCACAGCCCAACTGCCACCCCCACCGCCCTTCGCCCC